>JBFYWS010000118.1:0-9982 GCA_041310935.1 Desulfobacteraceae bacterium
ATCAACATAAACCATTCGAGGAGATACACGGACTGAGTCAAAGCCAGCTCGACGCAACAGTGGGTAAAGTTCTCTTCCGATCATTGCGTTTCCACCGGTTCGCCGTTGCAGTTCAACTTGACATTGAATTGCTTTGCGGGCAGCTTCGCCCCCGAACGATCACGTGATGCACCGCTCCGGGGGCGCCTATTCGGCCTTGACGGGGCATGATGATGGAAATAGCAAATCAGGTAAAGATTGGCAACTTATAAATCAATGGACGTCCCTCATTTCCCTCATTTCCAATGGACGTCCCTCATTTCCCAAATCACCGCGTGTCGAAGGCGTCCGGTGCATTTGATTGTTGGTGCCCGCCCTCAGCTGAACAGTGCGACAAGGTACTTCTGGAGTTTAGCTTTCGCATCGATGAACCCTTGAACGATGCTATTTATTTCTGAAAGCGCCACATACTGCTTCGGCGTTGTGAACCGCTTGATGTTCTTTCTCATTATGAGCAGGTCATATGCATTTGGCGCAGCAGATATGTCAACAGCCAAGTACGGAGCGCCCTCGTGTATAAAAAAATTCCGATGCTTGTCGAGCGATTGAAACCAGGCAGCGTCCTCCGGTCTGCCCCCCAATGCGTGTCGGATAGCCGTTCCGATCTGGCCTTTTGCGATGGGGCAACCCACGTGAAAGTGCAGCAGACTGAAAAACTCCATCATGAGTTCACATGCGGAATTGAGCTCGAAGAGGAGTGCGTCGATGTCGGCAAGGAGGCAGTACTTCAGGTCGTTATCAACCGGAAACGCGAAGCCCTCTGCCGACGCGGTGAACACATGCTCTGGGCCATGACCTTTCGCCGCCCCGAGCAGATGCGAAGTTCCTTCGTTCACCCGGCCCACTAATCTCGGGAGGATGTTCAATCGTGTAGAAATATGGAGCCCCAGCCTGTAGCAAGCATCCGGAAGTCTGCGCACCCTTTTGGCCTTGATAGCTTCATTAGCGGCTCCCCAAATCGGCAGCACCCATGGGTCGCCGCCAAGTTCGCTGAGATGGAGCCATTTCGTGACCATGTTCTTTCTCCTTCATTGCACCAACGACAGGGATCACGCAACGGCGGTCCGCGACCCTTCCATTTCAAAACGCACGCAGGCCGCCGCTCGCGTGCATCCCTTGGTTATGGCGTATGTGCAACCTTACGGCACGGCGCGTTCGATTAAATCACCTCGCATCATCTCGATCCAGCCAATGTGATCGGATAGATTGTCCAAGTCTGAGAACAGCGAAAACTGCACCCTCAAGGTTAATCTGCCGGAGGTCGATTCCTCGCAAATCGGCTTCTGACAAATCTGGTATCTCTGTTGGATTATTATGGCGCCATAAATTCCATTGCTTGGCACCCTGTTTCAGCACTCTGAAATGTTCAAGATTAGCCATTTCACCTGCCCTTTGTGACAATGAAAATGAGCGCCTGACGAATAACGTTTCATCCATCATCAACGAATAAACTTCCCGCATAACCGGCTGGCAATGGAGCGCAACGGAATTGCCAGCCCGAGTTAATGCGGTTGTAAACCGCATATCAGTCGTGCACCATAGTGGCCTATTCTCATCCCAGCGCCTCCCGCACCTTGGCGGCCAGTTCCTTCCTGGAAAAAGGCTTCTGAATGAAATGCACCCCCTTGTCCAGGACGCCGTGGTGGGCGATGACGTTGACGGTGTAGCCGCTCATGAACAGGCGTTTGATGCCGGGATAGAAGGAGAGCAGGTTCCCGGCCAGGTCGCGCCCGTTCATCTCGGGCATGACCACGTCGGTCATCAGCAGATCGATCCTCCCGGAGTGCTCATGGGCCAGGCGTATTGCCTCGCCTGGGGTTTTGGCCCCGACCACGACATAGCCCAGCCTTTCGAGCATCATCTTGGTCATTTTCAGGATCGCCGGCTCGTCCTCCACCAGGAGGATGGTCTCGTGGCCGCGTTCCGCCGGTCGGCCCGACGCCTTCTCCGTCAAGGGGGCCCTCCTGGCCGCGTGCCGGGGCAGATAGACCTTGATGGTCGTCCCCTGGCCCGGCTCGCTGTAAACATTGATGAAGCCGTTGTTCTGCTTGACCATGCCGTAAACCGATGCCAGACCAAGGCCGGTGCCCTTGCCGAGTTCCTTGGTGGTGAAAAACGGCTCGAACAGATGGCCGAGGGTTTCCTGGTCCATGCCGCAGCCGTTGTCGCTCACGGCCAGCAGCACGTACTCGCCGGGCACAAGCAACTCTGCGTGATCGGCGCAATAGGCCTCGTCAAACACGGCTAAGTCCGTCTCGATGGTGATCTTGCCCACGCCCGCGATGGCGTCCCGGGCGTTGACGCACAGGTTGGCCAGGAGGTGGTCGATCTGGGAGGGGTCCACCTTGACCGGCCGAAGGTTTCTGCCGGGTTTCCAGAGCAGGTCGATGTCCTCGCCAATGAGTCGGCGCAGCATCTTGAGCATCCCTTCCACGGTCTCGTTCAGATCGAGGACCTTGGGCGCAACGGTCTGCTTGCGGGCAAAGGTCAACAATTTCCAGGTGAGGTCCGCCGAGCGCTCGGCGGCTTTGCGGACTTCCTGCAGGTCGGCAAAGAGCGGCTGCGCCGGGTCCACCTCCTCCAGGGCCATCTCCGTATGACCCAGGATCACGCCCAGCATGTTGTTGAAGTCGTGGGCCACCCCGCCGGCCAACCGCCCGATGGATTCCATCTTCTGAGCCTGTTGGAACTGCGCCTCGAGTTTCTCCTTTTCCGCTTCGGCCAGCTTGCGCGCCGTGATGTCGGCGAGGATACAGGCTAACTGGTTGGGCGCGGGCCGGAAGGCTGTCACCTCGAAGTGTTTATCCACTTCGGTGGAGTAGTTCTCGAAGAAAGCCGGTTCGCCGGTGAGGGCCACCTTGCCGTAGGTCTCGATCCAGGGCCGCACGGTCCCGGGCAGGACTTCCAAAACGGTCTTGCCCAGCACATCTTGCGCATTCAGGCCGGTCATGCGCTCGAAGGCCGGGTTGATGGTCAGGAAACGATAGTCCACCGGCTCTCCCGACGCGTCGCAGACGATCTCGTGCAGGGCGAAGCCGTCCAGCATCTCGCGGAACAGCGTTTGGTAGTCCCGCTCGGCCTTGCGACGGGAGGTGATGTCGTTGTAAGTGATAACCAATCCGTAATTTTCCAGAAGGAGCGGCGCGGCTGTCACGTTGATCCAGGTGATTTCCGCCTCCGATTTCACTATTCCCATTTCGACATTTTCAACCAGACGGTTTTCTTTCAAAGCCCGCACGCTAGCATATTCCTCTGCCGGCATGGGCTTTCCGTCCGGGTGAATGATATGCCATTGGTCCCCATCGATGCGCCGCGCTTCGTGCTCGCCTTTGAGTATGCCCAATAGCTCGGCGGCACGGGCGTTGCTTTCCACGATGTTGCCAGATGGGTCCGATATGGCGATCCCCAGAGGGAATGTGTTGAAAAGGACGCGATATTTCTCCTCGCTCTCCCGCAGGGCCGCCTCGGCATCCAGCCGCTCCAATTCAGCGGCGGCGCGCAGGCCGACGGTTTGCAGAATGGCTTCGGCTTGCGGACGGTTGGTCAGCGGACGGCGCGAAATCACGGAAATCAGGCCGATTGGCTGTCCGGTATGGCTGAAAAGCGTCACGCCGCCATAACTCTCCGCCCGCAAGTCCTGAAGCACCTGGTCGCGCGGAAAGAACTGGCGCACGCTGGCGGGGAAGCAGCAGACCGCCTTGCCCACCACGTCGCCACGGGGGGTGTCCTTCAGGGCATAGGTCACGTTGGCCTCGAAATGGCCGTCGCACCAGACGGCCACGGACCGGGCGTTCAGGCCACCGCCTTCGAGCCGGTCAATGCAGACGAAGTCCATGCCCAGGCTCTGGGCAAGAAATCGGGCCAGCGTGCGGAAAAACGGCTCTTCCGCAGTCCCGCCGCCGGTCCGCGTCAGAAAAGCCTGGACCGCCTCCTCCGCCCGCTTCCGCTCGGTGATGTCACTCAGTACGACGCGGCAGGCGGGTGCGCCGTCCGGGCCTTCCGCGGCGGTGGCGTCCAGCCGTGCCCAGAAGGCTGCACCATCGGGTTTCACCAGGCACAGCTCGCTCGTCTGGGGAGCGCCGGTCTCGAAGAGTTTCTTGCGAAGCTGGTAGTAGAGGTCCTGGTCCTCTTTGAGAATGAACCGGGTCAATATCTGCTTGATCAGCGCGCCGCGGTTTACACCCAGCAGGGTGGCGGCGGTGAGGTTGGCCTCCAGGATCAGGCCCTTCTCGTTGACGGTGACGTAGCCCACCGGGGCCAGGTCGTAGAGGTCGAAGTACCGCGCCCGCGACCCCTCGATTTCCGCATAGGCACGGCGCAGTTCCTCGTTCTGCATCTCCAGCTCAATTTGATGCACCCGCAGCTCGTGGAACATCTGCTGGATTGCTTCGGGGGTTTGCGCGGACAGGGGGGTCGGCTCCATGGCCCCGGCTTGCTCCTCGGCCCGTTTGTGTAGCGCCGCCGCGTCGAGGGGTGTCTGCTTGGAACCTTGCTGCCTGTCGCTCATGGTCTTTCCTCCCCTTTATTTTTGTCCGCCGAGCGCTCCCTTGGTGGCGTCGTGCGCGTGAGCCCGGTCAGGTCGCGCCAGACGGAATGCAGAAACGTTTTGCCTTGCTCGCGATAGACGGTCATCGTGATCTCGACGGGAAAGGGCTCGCCATTGGCCCGGCAATACAGCCAGTCGAAGCGCAGGCTCCCTTTGGACAGGCATTGGGTGATCAGCTCCCCGATTTTTTCCCGGGAAAGTCGGCCGTCCGGCTGGCGCTCCGGCGACAGGCTGACGGCATCGGCGGCCAGTAGTTGGGCCCGGGTCATGCCCAACAGGTCCAGCGCCACCGGGTTGCTGTCGACAAAGATTAGGTCGTGGCCATCTTCAGCGATCTCACCGATCACGTGGGCATCCGGAGATAATTCGTACAGTATGCGGTATTTCTGCTCGAGCGCGCGACGCGCCTCATCGGCCTGCCGTGTTTCCGTGATATCCACAAAGATTATCACTGCGCCCTCGATGACGTTGTCGAGTGTACGGTAGGGCAAAATGCGCATGGTGTACCACTTGCCATCCGCGGACTGCACCTTCTCCTCTTTGGGGATCAGGGTGTCCAGCACAGCCTGCACATCCGTCGTGAGGCGGTCGTAGTCCTTCAGGTTGAGAACGATGTGGCCCACGGGCCGCCCCACGTCGGTGAGGATCAGGTTGATGAGGCGGGTGGTGGCAGGGGTGAAGCGCAGAATGCGCAACTGGTGATCGACGAACACGGTGGCGATGCCCGTGCCGGCCAGCAGGTTGTTCATGTCGTTGTTGGTCCGCGACAGGTCGGCCACCTTGGTTTGCAGTTCGGCGTTGACCGTGGCCAGTTCCTCGTTGACCGATTGCAGTTCCTCCTCGGAGGTTTCCAGCTCCTCGTTGGTGGACTGCAATTCCTCGTTCACCGACTGCATCTCTTCGTTGGAGGATTTGAGTTCCTCGTTCGAGGTTTCCAGCTCCTCATTCGTGGCCCGGAGGTATTCTTCCTTGGCGCGCAACACCTGCTTGAGCCCCGTGATGCGCTCGTCGACGTCCACGGCGTGGGCTTCGGCTTCAACGCAGCCCGAATTGCCGATGACCGGCAACTGATTACTGATAACCGCCTCGGATTCCGGCGCGTCCTGCAGGATGACCAGGAGCAGGGGCGTCCCGGCCGGCGCGGCGGGCTTGTCCTGCGCCAGTGAAACCAGGCTCGGGGCCACCGGGCGCACGGTCAGGTTGACCGTGCTGAAGTCGCCGTTGGTCTTAACGCGCAGGCCCGGGCAGTGCACGATTTCCCGTGTCCCGGCAGCCCTGTGCAGGGCCGCTGTCAGGTCGCGCTTCAGCCCTTCGCGGGCCATTTTGAGGATGTTGTTCACCCCGACTTCGCCTGGCGTCGGTTCGAGATAAAGACCGGTGCGGTTGTGCAGATAGAGGATGTCGCCCTGGGCCGTGACCAGCGCACCGGCCGGAACGACCTCTTGCAACAGCACGGTTTCGGTCAGCTCGCGCAGCGACAGTTTCGCGGGCGTCGCCGTTCGTGCGGTAGACCGAACCGCCACCCCTTCCATCGCCCCGGTCATGGGCGGCAGGAACCGGCCCAGGACTACGCGCTGCATGCCCTGGGAGTCATCTTTGCGCTGGTAGATCTTGGCCTTGCGGTCCAGCCCGGTAAAGAGGTCCGCGTAATCGCCCACGGTCTCGGAGGTGCCAAGGAAGAGAAAGCCGCCCGGGTTGAGCGCATAGTGGAACAGGGGGATGAGTTTCTTCTGCAGTTCACCGCCCATGTAGATCAGCAGGTTGCGGCAACTGATCAGGTCGAGCTTGGAAAAGGGCGGGTCCTTGATGACGTCCTGCTCGGAGAAGATCAACATGTCCCGGATGTTCTTGTGAATGCGGTAGGCGGGCGGATTCCCATCAGCTCCGCCGGGTTCGGGCGTGAAAAAGCGCGCCAGCCGCTCCGGTGTGAGGTCAGTGCTGATGCTGACCGGATAGATGCCGGCACGGGCCGCGGACACGGCCTGCTTGTCGATGTCGGTGGCAAAAACCTGGAGCTTGAAGCTCTGCCTTTGCTCCTCCAGGCGCTCCTGCAGGAGGATGGCCAGGGAATAGGCTTCCTCGCCGGTGGAGCAGCCCGGCACCCAGACGCGGATCGTCGCGCCCGCCGTCCGGCCGGCATAGAGCTTGGGGATGACCTGCTCCTCGAGGGCCGTAAAAGCCTCCGGATCGCGGAAGAAACTGGTCACGCCGATCAGCATGCCCTGGAAGAGCGCCTGCGTTTCGGCCGGCGTCGCCTGCATAAACTTGACATAACCGTCCATGGTTTCGATCTGGTGGATGGCCATGCGCCGCTCGATACGACGCTGAACGGTGGAGGGCTTGTATTGAGAAAAGTCGTGGCCCACCTGGCTGCGCAGGAGGATGAAAATCTTCTTCAGCGCGTTCTCGGCCTTTGAGGTCGGCGCGGCGGTCTTGGGAGGATGGCCGAAGGCGTGGGCAGCATAGAGGATGAGCTGGGCCGGCATCTCGGCCGGAGACAGCTCGAAGTCCACGAGCCCCGTGGCGATGGCGCTGCGCGGCATGCCGTCGTACTCGGTGGACGCGGGGCACTGGGCCATGACCATGCCGCCCTCGCCCTTGATGGCGCGCACGCCCATGGTCCCGTCGCTGCCCGTGCCCGAGAGCACGATGCCGATGGCCCGCTCACGTTGGTCCTGTGCCAGGGAGCGGAAGAAGAAATCAATGGGTAGGCGCTGGCCGCGTGGGGCGGAGGGCTCCAGCAGTTGCAGGGTGCCGTTCAGAAAAGCCATGTCCCGGGCCGGGGGAATAATGTAGGTGCAGTTGGGCTGGACCGCCATGCCGTCCTCGACCTCGAAGACCTGCATGCGCGTGTAGCGCTGGATCAGGTCGGTGAGGATGCTCTTGTGGTCCGGGGCCAAGTGCTGCACCAGTACAAAAGCCATGCCGGGATCGCCGAGGTCGGGCATCCCGGAAAAAAACGCCTCGAAAGCCACCAGGCCGCCGGCGGATGCGCCGATGCCCACGATGGGGAAGCCGCTGGAGACGGTTGCCGCAGGAACACCGGCGGAAGTCTCAACAGCCTTTGGCGGATTTTCTACCGGCGCTTGGCCGGTTTCCTTGGCATCAGTGGGAGTAACGACCGCTTTCGATTTACTGTTCTTTTTGTTTGGCATGCTGCATTCCTCAACTCGTTAAGCCCGATTTTGAGAAATCATGCTGTTCGTGGAATGTACATTCCATTCTCCGGAGCATTTTTGAGACCGATAGTTATCATCCGCCTGATTAAATTTGCCTCTTGCCCTTAGGCAAACCACTGATTATCAGGTATTTTCGCTCTGATATTGTGATATTGGCGGACTTTTCAGCCGATTTCGCTTTGGATTTACTATCAGCGCTTCCGCATCTCAGACATGAAAAAAAGCGTAACGATTGGAAGTGAAGAATACACGAAAAGGTTGAATTCAGGTAGTGTTATGGTAAGGATTTAGAAGGTTTAAGCTATTTATAAGCATACTTGGGAAAATGGCGGCGTGTCAATGACAAAGACACGCTGTCATAACGGGACACTCCCATTTGGGGATTACGGTGACGTCCATGCAGATGATGGCGGGCAGGTCCAGGCGTTCATGCCTTTTTACATGATCTCCAGATTGGTCTGGACGCTTCGACAATGCCGCGTTCCCGTTGAACCGCTCTGCTGGCGATGGATTGGCTCACCTCCAGCTTCACGGCCACGTCGGTCACCGATATGCCCAACTTATGGACCGCCCAGTATGCCAAAACGATGCGCGCTTTTACGCAGTCGGATTGTTTGCTCTACACCATCACGACACGATTGCTCCCCGGCGGGTTGTCTGTGACCGTCAAACAGGCCACGGACCTTGTGAACAACCTGGGCAAATCGTCTTTCAACCGCTGCATTTCCAAATATATCCCAGGGGGGTTGCGCGCAAGACCGGCCACCAGACCGGCAGAATGGGGGCTCTTGACGCGGCCTTTACCTGGCGACCGCCCGGATCCGCTGCTGCCGGACCCAATCGGGGCCGCCGCTTCGGAAGATCCGCCGCGCCGTTGGCCACTACCCGGCCGGCCGCGTCGAGGGTCACCACCTTGTCGGCTCCCCGCAGGGTGGACATGCGGTGGCTGATCACCAGGGTGGTTTTGCCGGCCATGAGCGCCCTGACGGTATCCTTCAACCGGCTTTCCACCGAGGCATCCAGAAAGGCCGTCGCTTAGTCCAGGATCAGGATCCGCAGCGCCAGCAGGAGGGAGCGCGCGATGCTGATGCGCTGTTTCTGCCCGCCCGAAAGCCGCACGCCGCGATCGCCCACCAGGGTCGCGTAGCCTTCCGGCAGGCCCGCGACAAATTACGGATATCTTGCAACCCATCGATCGATTTGGTCCGGGTCGTCTTTCAAATATCCGCCGCCGTTCTATCCCGCGACAAATGATGTGATGCAACGCCCCCGCAGCGTCTAACCTGGATCGCCTTGGCAAGGGTTTTAGCATTATATTCGCCAAGATAAAGAAACGGTATTTTTCATGGGCGCGCCCCCCCTGCTACCTCCTTCGAAGGTGCCGCCGTCGCAGCCATCCACCAGGGCTCGGGCAAACTTCTGTGCTGCCGAGCCAATTACCCGGCCATAATTTTGTTGGAAATGTTGCGCCGGGCAAATACGGAATTAGTATTCGAGTTAGCCATCCACAGGTAGGGGAAATCGAAATGATACCTAATTGCCAACCGTTCGCCTGCGGCCTGACTTTCGCCCGTAAACGCCAATCCAACGAATCTTGCAAATGATCCACGCTCAATGGGAGAAAATCGGCGCGGAATGGTGCCAAGCTGAATTGAGAAAGATTTTCGCCAGGGCTGAGGGAACCGTTGGAAGTTGGCAACCACCGTTCAAAAGATGGCCGGACGGTGGCGGGTTTTCCCCTTCAGGCAAATCGGCGAGATTTGCTCGAACCTGATTCAAATTTCGTAAGCGCACGCCTTCTGCCGCACCCAGTTCGAGCTTCTGCTGATCCGGCAGACCCTCTAACCTTCCAGTGAAAGGAGTCGGAAAATGAAAAAAAATTGGCTGGTAGTGATCATGGCATTGGTTTTTGGCGCATCGTTTGTTTCGGTTGCCGCTGAGGTCGAGGACTATTCCAGCACCATCAACGTGTTCAAAGATTCCCCCGCGTTGGCGAAATTCTTCGAGAAGTCTTACGGCTACGCGGTCTTCCCGACCATCGGCAAGGCCGGCTTTGTTGTCGGCGGATCCTACGGAAAGGGCCAGGTCTATCGCGGTGGCAAGGTTACCGGGAAAACATCGGTGGTGGAGGGGTCGATCGGGTTTCAGCTCGGCGGCGAAGCGTTCAGCGAGATCATTTTCTTTCAGGACAAACGGGCCTACGACGAATTCACCAGCG
>JBFYWS010000127.1:0-6170 GCA_041310935.1 Desulfobacteraceae bacterium
GTCGTTCTGCAGCTGCGACGTCTCAAGGAAAAAGCGCCGTCGCTGGATGTCTCCATCTTCGATTTCAACCGCAATCTCACCTTTACCACCATGCCGGGTGCTGCCGGAAAGGAGCTGGACGCCTTCCTGCGCAGCCCGGCCGCAGCCGCCGCCGCGGCCCGCATGCTCGCGGACGCCACGGATACGGGCGAGCTCTTCGAGGAGCAGATCAACGGCGAGACGTACCTGAGCATCTTCCAGCCGATTGCAAACGAGGCCAGTTGTCACCACTGCCATGGCAGTTCGCGCAAGGTGCTCGGCGGGCTGCACGTGCGCACGGCGGCCGAAGGGGCGGTCCGGATGGCAAACTCGGCGCGCAACCAAAGCCTTCTGATCGGGGGCGGCGGCATCGCGGCCCTGATCCTCGCCATCTATCTCCTCTTCCAGCGGCTGGTCAACCGGCCGATGCAGCGTCTTCTGGAATTGGCCGGCAGGATGCGCCGAAACGACTTAAGCCACTCGATCGAAGTGTGCGGCCGCACCGAGATCAGCCACATGACCGGACGCATGAACCTCGTGAACCAGGGCCTGCGCGAAATGATCGGCGAGATCGCCGCCGCCTCGAACACCCTCTCCGCATCGGCGACCGAGCAGGCCTCCTCGCTGGAGGAGACCAGTGCCGCCCTGGAGGAGATGGCCTCCATGACGCAGCGCAGTGCGCAAGACGCCCAGACGGCGGACACGCTCATGCACGGGGCCCGACAGGTGGCCACCCGTGCCAACCAGTCGATGTCCCAGTTGATCGAGTCCATGGCAATGATCTCCAGGACCAGCGAACAAACGTCCAAGATCGTCAAGACGATCGACGAGATTGCCTTTCAGACCAACCTGCTGGCGCTGAACGCGGCCGTGGAAGCCGCACGGGCCGGCACGGCCGGGGCCGGCTTTGCCGTGGTGGCGAACGAAGTCCGGTCGCTCGCCATGCGCGCCGCCGAGGCGGCGCGCAACACCTCCGATCTGATCTCCGGAACGGTGAAAAGCGTGCAGGAGGGCTCCACACTGGTCTCCCAGACCAACGCGGCGTTTGCCGAGATGGGCGACGCCATGCTGAAAACGGCCGAGCGCGTTTCCGCCATCGCGGCGGCCTCGAAGGAGCAGGCCCTGGGGATCGAACAGATCAACAAGGCCGTGGCCGAAATGGACAAGGCCACCCAGGATTACGCCGCCACATCCGAAGAGCTGGCGGCCTCCGCCGGGCAGTTCAAGTTGGAGTCGGATTCAGACACACCGTCCGCTGAATCTTCCAATCCGGATCAAGCGCTGCGCAACGATCGGTCGACAACAGAAGTGGCGGTATCGGAATTTTGACGCTCTGCAGTTAGGGAATCGTCCCGATATCAGCCGTAAAATGAATAACCATTTGAAATAAAATAGTAATCTTAAATCGATGTGGTTTGGCACAGATATTGAAATGTAGTCATCTCAGATTAGGCTTCTCTGGTGTGCGTGCATCTTTTCTGGCGGGCTTCCACCAAACGGTTTGAGAAGATTTCCCCACGAATAAAACGGCATCGGGGGAAGCCGAAAATAAAAGGACAGGGTCATACGGCCCTGTCCTTTTTCGTTGGTGCATAAATTCATAATTCCCCGCTATCGCTAAATTTTCCTCAAGCCAACGCCATCCCGTGACGATATAAGATTAGAATACCCGTCGACCTGAACCACGGGCGTCCGCTATGATGAAGACCAAGATCAAGACAACGCTGCTCGACAAGACCGGCATCCTCATCATCGGGATCGGGGCCTGCCTGTTCTATTACTACTTCGAGACGACCCTTAGCGGCGGACACCTGAACGTCCTGATCACAACCGGGATCATCCTGGTGATCAGTTTTTTCACGCAGTACCTGATAAACGACATCAACAACTCCAAGAGCGCCCTGCAACAGGCCAACGAAACCCTGGAACATCGGGTCAGGGAACGCACGGAGGAGCTGCGCAACTCCGAGCTCAAGTACCGCACAATTTTCGAGAACACCGGCGCTGCCACGATCATCATCGAAAAGGACAAGAAGATCTCGCTCGCCAACTCGCGCTTTCTCGACATGTCCGGGTGCAGCCGCGCGGAGGTCCTGAACCGCAAGACCTGGCTGGACTTCATCGACGAAAAAAGTTACCGCAAACTTTCCGGCGACGAGAAAAGCCCCGTAGCGGAGATGCCAACCGCGCACGGAAAGCATGTTGAATGTCAATTTGTTGACAAACACGAAAAGCGCAAGGACATCCTGATCAGCTTCGCCCAGATTCCGGAGACCGAAGCGAGCGTGGCCTCGCTCACGGACATCACCGAACTGAAAGACGCCGAGCGCCTGATCTACTTCCAGGCCTTCCACGACGCCCTCACCCGGCTCCCGAACCGGGCCCTCTTTCTCGAACATCTCAGCATGGCCATCAAGCGGGCCAAGCGCCGGCCGGATTACCACTTCGCGGTCATCTACCTCGACATCGACCGCTTCAAACTGGTGAACGACGGCCTGGGCCACGGTGCCGGCGACGACCTGCTAGTGGCCTTCGCCGGCCGGATCCGCGAGTCCCTGCGCGACATAGACATCCTGGCGCGGCTGGGTGGAGACGAGTTCGTCATCCTGCTGGAGGACGTCTGCGACCCGGACTACACCAACGCCATCGTCGAGCGGCTGCAGCAAGCCCTGCGCAAGCCGTTTGCGCTCCAGAGCAAGGAGGTGTTTGCCCCGGCCAGCTTCGGCGTGGTCCTGAACACCCAGGACTACGAACAGCCGGAGCTGATTATCCGCGACGCCGACGCCGCCATGTATCACGCCAAGGAGAGCGGCCGGGGCCAGGTCAAGGTGTTCGACCAGAAACTGCACGAGAAGACGATCCACCTGCTCCAGCAGGAAACCGACCTGCGCAAGGCCGTGCATAAGAACCAGTTCCAGAACCACTACCAGCCCATCGTGCGGCTGGACACCGCCTCCGTCGTGGGGTTCGAGGCCCTCATCCGCTGGAACCACCCGGAAATAGGCATGATCTCCCCGGGCGCGTTCATCCCCACGGCCGAGGAAAACGGACTGATCATTCCGATCACGCGGCTGACGCTGGAGCGGGCCTGCCGGGACCTGCAGGACTGGCAGAAAAACCTGGGCCATACGCTCGAACTCACGGTGAGCGTCAACATTTCCAGCAGGCATTTCCTGCAACCCAGCCTGCTGGACGACCTGAAGGAGGTCCTGGATGCGACCGGCCTGCCGCCCCACCTGTTGAAGCTGGAGATCACCGAAACGGCCCTGATGGACAAGGCCGACGAAAGCATCCGCATGGCCCACCGCCTGCGGGATTTCGGGATTCGCCTGATGATCGACGATTTCGGCACCGGCTATTCGTCCCTGAGCTACCTGCAGCGGCTGCCGATCGACACCCTCAAGATCGACCGCAGCTTCATCTCCAAGATCCACGAGAGTCCGGAAAGCAACCGCAACATCGTCGAGGCGATCGTGTCGCTGGCCCACAAGCTGGACATGCACGTGGTGGCCGAAGGCATCGAAACTCCGGAACAGCACGCCATCCTGCTCGGCATGCAGTGCGAGTTCGGTCAGGGCTATCTCTTTTCGCGGCCCATGCCGAAGCCGGACGTCGACGCCCTGGTCAGCCGGATGGTGAGTTTCTCCCCTTCAGAGCGCGCCCTGCCCTACTCCCTGACCACCTGTCTGTCGAATTAGACATCCAGAAATGGTATATTTCGGTTCAGGCCAAGGCCGCAGCGATTTCGCACGCCGCAGGCGTAGTCCGTCTACGCCGAGGATGGCGAAGAGCGAGAACGCCGGCATGGGCCGAAAGATGCCGTTTATGGATGGACACGAATTAGCCTCTGCGGGTGCAACCCGCCCGCACCCTGACGCTTACTTGCCTGCAACGCTCAGCAGTGGTAGTTTGCTGAAAGGCCGGATGCTGGAAGGCTGGGAGGCGTGGAAGCTCACCAGAAAAAAAAATCGGTTTTCGCTTGACGGCTCTCTCGTAAAACCGTGACCTCATGGAGAGTGCACGCGATGGAATTCAGCACATGGACTGACGCGCAACTGGCCGGCCAGCGCCTGATGGCCGGCTTTGACGGCACCCACATGGATGCGGCGCTCGAGCACCTGATCACCGGCCTGCGCGTGGGCGGCCTCATCCTGTTCCGGCGCAACATCACCTCCCCGGAGCAGGTCGCCGGGCTGTGCCGCGCCGCACAGGCGTGCGCCTGCGGCAGCGGTCTGCCGCCTCTATTCATCGCCATCGACCAGGAGGGCGGCCAAGTGGCGCGGCTCGGCCCGCCGTTCACCCAGTTCGCCGGCAACCCGGCCATGCGGGGCGAGGCCGATGCCGCCCGTTTCGCAGAAATCACCGCGACCGAGCTCGCCGCGGTGGGGATCAACATGAACCTCGCCCCGGTCGTGGACGTGGCGCCGGAGGGCATCGACAGCATCATGGCCGGGCGCGCTTTCAGCTCCGACCCGCACGCGGTGGCCCGGCTGGGCGGCACGGTCATCGACGGGCTCCAGTCCCGACGCATCATGGCGGTGGCCAAGCATTTCCCGGGCATCGGCCGCACCACCCTGGACTCGCACCACGACCGGCCGTTGCTGGACGCGGGCCTTGCCGCGCTGGAAGCCTTCGACCTCGTTCCGTTCCGCGCCGCCATTGAAAAACAGGTGGCCGGGGTCATGCTCTCGCATATTCTATACAGCCGCTTGGACCCCGAATGGCCGGCCAGCCTCTCGGTGCGCATCGCACGGGACCTGCTCCGAAGGCGGCTGGGATTCAAGGGCATTGTCATCACCGATGATTTGGAGATGGGCGCCATCATCCGGCATTACGGATTCACAGCCGCCATCCGCCAGGTGCTCCGAGCGGACATCGACACGGCGTTGATCTGCCGCAGCGTGGAAAAGCTGGAAACGGCCTATACTCTGATGGCTCGAAAGATCGGGGAGTCCGTGAAGCGAAGGGAACAGGCAGAAACCGCAGCCGCAAGAATCATGACCCTGAAATCAATGTACCTTGCTAAAGAAAATGACTGACGTGCCTGAAATTAAAAGCAAGGCAAACGACCCGGCGCGGTATGTTCATGCATCGTGGTGGCCCGACTGCGGCGGGCCATGACCGTTAAATATGTTTCCGGCTAAGCCGGAAACATCACCGGTTGCGCGAGAACACATCCGCATCCAGCTCGCCCCTCCGCCCGGACTGAATCAGGTGATAGCCGGCCGCCGCCACCATGGCCGCGTTGTCCCCGCACAGCGCAGGCGGCGGCACGTGGACCTTCAGACCCTCCCGACCGGCTTCCGCCGCAAGCCGCTCCCGCAGCCGCCGGTTGGCCGCAACCCCGCCCACCATGGCGACCCGCTCGACCTGCCGCGCCGCGGCGGCCCGCAGCAGCTTGAAGACCAGCACCTCCACCACCGCTTCCTGAAACCCGGCCACGATGTCCGGTACCCGGTTTCTGAGCTCCTCCCGGTTGAGGGCGATGTATTTAGCCACCGCGGTCTTGACCCCACTGAAGCTGAAGTCAAAACCCTCCTTGTCCAGGTAAGAGCGCGGGAAACGGATCTTCGCCGGGTCGCCCTCGCGTGCGATGCGGTCGATCTCCGCGCCCCCGGGGTAGCCGAGGCCGAGCATCTTGGCCACCTTGTCGAAGGCCTCCCCGGCGGCGTCGTCCCGGGTCTGGCCGATCCGCTGCATGCCGGTGGGCGAGCTGACGTGGTAAAGGCCGGTGTGACCGCCGGAGACCAGCAGCACCACAAAGGGGAATTCCGGCGGATCGCCGGACAAGAAGAGCGCGTGGACATGCCCCTCCAGGTGGTTCACGCCGATCCACGGGAGATTGCCGGCATACGCCAGGGCTTTGGCGAACGAAAAGCCCACCAGCAGCGAGCCGATCAGCCCGGGCCCCTGGGTCACCGCCACGGCCTCAACCGCGGAAAGCCCTAAACCGGCTGCGTCGAGCGCCTCGCGCACCACCAGGGTGATCGCCTCCATGTGCTTGCGCGAGGCCAGCTCGGGAACGACCCCACCGAAGCGGCTGTGCACCTCCACCTGGGAGGAGACCACCGAGGAGAGGATCTCCCGCCCGTCGCGCACCAGCGCGGCCGCCGTTTCATCGCAGGACGACTCGAGACCGAGAACGATCATAG
>JBFYWS010000130.1:0-4214 GCA_041310935.1 Desulfobacteraceae bacterium
TGCTGGTCACCCTGTCGGTGATGACGGTGCTGGTGGCGGCATCGCTCGAGTACAACCGCCGGGCCCGTTTCGAATTGGTCTCCAGCGCGGCGGCCCGCGACCAGTTGACGATGACCGAGATGGCCAAGGCCGGGGTGCAGGTGGCCATGGCCATCCTCGCGAAGGACAAGGCCGAAAACGACACCGACACCCTGATGGACGACTGGGCGGACCCCGTAAAGATCGAGGAGGTGCTCCGGGACTTTCCCTTCGAGGACGGCCGGCTGTCGATTGTCATCACCGATGAGCTGGGCAAGATCCAGGTCAACGGCCTGGTCAACTACCCGGACAGTCGCCAGTTCAACGAGGCCCAGCGGACCCTGTGGGAGCGGTTCCTGCAGCATTACGCGGATCGCAAGGAGCTCAAGCTGGACCTCAAGGACGACAGCGAGCCGGCCGCCATCATCAACTCGCTGAAAGACTGGCTGGACAGCGGCGACGACGACGCCATCACCGGGCTGAGCGGCGCGGAATCGAGCACCTACGAAGACCGCGAGCCGCCTTACCCGGCCCGCAACGGGCCGGTGCAAGACCTGGACGAGCTGCTGCTCGTCAAGGGCATCACGCCGGAGCTGTTCTACGGCCGTCCGGAGATTCCCGGAATCTCAAGCTATCTCACGGTGCATGGCGCAACCCCGGGTGAAGGCACGGGGGTCAACTTCCCCGGCCGCATCAACATCGCCACCGCCGAGCTTCCGGTGCTGTTCGCGCTGGTGCCGGCCGAAAACAACGACCTGGTGGAAACTCTGGACGAGCTTCGCCGCGACATGGTCTCCGGCAAGCAGACAGTCAACATGAAAAGCCCGAACTGGTTCACCCAGATACCCGGGCTGGCGGGTCTCAAGCTCGACCCGAAGTTGATCACGGCCGCGAGCGACGTTTTCCGCGTGGAGTCGACGGCGACACTGCACGACGCCGACCTCACCATCACCGCTGTGGTACAGCGGGTGCAGGCCCCCAAAGCAGGCAAGTGGACCTGTCGGATCCTCAGCTGGCAGGTCAGCTGAGCCGCAGGCGGGACGTGACATCATGAGCAGAAAAGTACTCGGACTTGACATTCGCGCGGACAGCCTCTCTGCGGTGCTGGTCAAAGGCAGCCTGCGCGAAAGCCGCATTGCGGCCGCGCTCACCGTCCCCATAGATGCGACCGGGGGCGACCCGGGCGGGCTGCCGGCGGCGCTCGAGGCCGTGGCCGCCGCGATGGACCTGCAAAACGCGGATTGCGTCGTTTCCGTCCCAGCGGCCCTCTTCTCCTGCCGCAATGTGTTTGTCCCGTTCGGAAACTCCAAAAAAATCCGGATGGTGCTGCCCTACGAGCTCGAACCCCACCTGCCCTACCCGGCGGACGAGATGCTGGTCGACTTCGCCATTCTCGACGGCTCCGAAGACCGGGGCGAAACCGAAGTGCTGACCGTGGCGGTGGAACGGCAGCGGCTGGCCCCGATCCTGGCCGCCCTCGCCGCCGTCAAGATCGAGCCGGAACGGGTGACCCTGAGCGGCTTCGCCGCCGCCGCGTGGATCGGCCGCAACCTCGAGCCGGATCAGACCGCCCTCTGCCTGGACATTGGCGAGACGTCCGGGGCGTTGTTCGTTGTCGCCGGCGCCCGGGTCCGCCTGATCCGCACATTTCCGCTGCCGGCCGACCCGGCCGCGCGCGGCCGCGCCGTCCGCAGCCACATGCGCCTGACCATGGGCGCGCTCAATGAACTTTCCGCTGCGCCGAAACCGCCCGCGGCGATCTTCCTGACCGGAAGCGGAATCGCGGGCATGAACCTCGAGGTGCTGGCCGATGCCCTACCGGTCGAGCTGAAGCCCGCCGATCTCACCCGGCTGCTCGGGGTCCCGCACGATGACGATGCCGGCGCCTGGGACCCCCTGCGGATGGACGGGGCACTCGCCCTGGTCCTGGCCGAGATCGAGGGCCTGGAGAGCCTGAATGTTTACCGGAGCCAGTTCCCGGGCCGCAAAATCATCGCGCGCCATCGGGAAAACCTTGTCCGAACCGGGGTCCTGACCGCCGCCGTGCTGATCCTGATGTTTGCGAGCGTGCTCATCCAGTCCACCCTGCTGAGCCGCCGCGTGGCGGACCTGGACCAGCAGATCGCTTCCGTCTTCCGGGAGGCCTTCCCGGACGCCAAGAAGGTCGCCGACCCCTACCAACAGATGCAGATCAACCTGCAGGAGTTGAAGAAAAGCGCGGCACTCCCCGGCGAGGCGTTGTCCACGCTGCGCAGCATCGACATCCTCAAGAGCATCAGCGACAGCATCCCGGAGGAGATCCAGGTCGTGCTCGACCGCATGGTGATCGGGCCGGAAACCATCCTGATCTCCGGCACCACGGCCGCCTTCAACGCGGTGGATGAAATCAAAGGGCACCTGGAACGGATCGGCGAGTTCAAAAAAGTCACCATCAGCTCGGCCAACATGGACCGCACGGGCAAGGAAGTGAACTTTCAACTGAAAGTGGACCTATGAGGGCGACTGCACCGAAACCCCACCTTCTGCGTTGCGCTTCAGGTCGTCCGCCTCAGGCGGACGGCGGCGTACAGGAAGTGCGCCTCGCAGCGCCGCCTTCGCGCGCCTTGAATTTGGGCTCTAAGTGCAGCCGCCCGGCCGCGGGTTTGTGGGAGAGGCTTAGAGGGCGCCATAATGTTTGACTCCATCCTCAAGCGTGTGAACCTGAGCAAGCTCAGTCAGCGCGAGAAGATCATCGTCGCCGGCGGGGGCCTGGCCCTGCTGATTTTTCTGATCGTGCAGTTCCTGATTGCACCCGTCTTCGAGCGCAACGCGCAGATGCGGCGCAGCGTGCAAGCGAAGACGACCATGCTCGCGGAAATGCAGCGGCTCAAGGCCGATCACGACGGCCTGAGGTCTGCGACCACGCAATCCGAGGCACGCTTCGCCCGGCGGGACAAGGGGTTCACCCTGTTCTCGTTCCTGGACCAACTGGCCGGCCAGGCCCGCGTCAAGGAGCGGGTGAGCTACATGCGCCCCACGAAAACAGATCAAAAAAACAGCACGTTCAAGCTCTCGCGGGTGGAGATGAAGCTGGAAGCGGTCACCCTGGAGCAGCTGGCGACGTTTCTGCACGCGGTGGAATCCTCAAAAAACATGGTGTCGGTGAGCAAGCTCTCCATCACCCGCCGCGATCAGAAAGAGGGGCTGCTCGATGCCATCCTTCAGGTCGAAACGCTGGAAACGTGAGGGGTAACCGATGAGCACTCGGAACAAACGGCTGCTGGTGGGACTCTACCTGTTGAGCGCCGCGCTGGTGTTTCTCTACATCGGTTTCCCGTCGGAGGCGCTTCGGGCCCATGTGACCCACAGCCTGAGCGCCGGTCTGCCGGGCTTGTCGGTCGCCATCGGGGACATGCGCCCGGCCCTGCCCGCGGGCATCGTGCTCAAAGGCGTGCGGGTTTACCACGCGAACGTTCCGCTCGCCGTGATCGACCAGCTGCGCATTCACCCGGACCTGTTCTCCCTGTGGCAGGCCAAGACCCTCTACGACTTCGACGGGACCGTCGGCGACGGGCAGATCGCCGGCACCGCCGAGGCCGACACCGGAGGCGGTCAAAAACGGGTCAGCCTCAGCGCCCGGCTTGCCGGGGTGCTGCTCCAAAAGCTGCCCGCGACCCAAAGCCTCTACGGGAACAAGCTCGCCGGACGCCTGGACGGCACCCTCGGCGTCAACGATGCGGGCACACTGACCGGCAAACTGGCGGTCTCAGAGGGCCGGGTCGAGCTGGCGACACCGCTCTTCGAACAGAACGGGTTCAGTTTCCGGACGGCGGAGGCCGATCTCAGCCTGCAGAACCGCACCGTCATGGTCCGCAACGGGCGGATGAAAGGCAACGACATGGATGCGGAGGTCTCCGGCACCATCGCGCTGGACGTGGCACAGGGCAAAAACGCGTTGAACCTGAGCGGGCGGGTGACCCCCCACCCGGCGTTTCTGGCCAAGGTGGAGGGCAGCCTGCCACCGACCCTGCTGCGACGCCGGACGGGAATACCCTTCAAGGTGAGCGGCGCGCTGAACGCACCCGGATTTTCGTTCAACTGAGGAGACACCTGCGGCCGGCCGCACCTCTTGGAGGAATAGCGCGCCGGAGGCCAACGCCGCACGCGGCGGGGCGTGCGGTTGGCGCTCCGTGAAAAAAAACAATTGATGATTCGCC
>JBFYWS010000145.1:0-2544 GCA_041310935.1 Desulfobacteraceae bacterium
CTGCAGCCGTGAAGGAAGAGGCCAAGGTCGACCCGCAAGCCGAATCCAAGGCCAAAGCGGCGGCGGAAGCCCAGGCCAAGGCCGATGCCGAAGCCAAGGCCAAAGCCGACGCCGACACCAAGGCCAAGGCCGAAGCGGCTGCCAAGGCCAAAGCCGACGCCGACGCCAAGGCCAAGGCCGATGCCGAAGCCCAAGCCGCCGCGGCCGAAAAGGCCAAGGTCGAGGCCGAAATGGACGAGATCCGCGCCAAGCGGGCCAAAGAACGCGAGGCCCGGATGGCCCAAGGCGGCGCCCACGGTGCGGCCAAAGCCGCAGCCGGCGAGGCCAAGAAGACCCCCGCCGAAGTCCAGAAACCCAGCATCGACAAGGTCGTCGACAAACTGCAGTGGATTCACCGACGCCAGGCTTCCTGAAGGCAGCCTGACGCCATTTGAAGATGCCGTTTACGAAGTACCGAAGTGTATACAACGTTGAGGAGGAACCGAAAAATGGCAGAAGAAGTCGTAAAAGCCGCAAAAGAACTCAAGACCGCCAAAAAGGACAAACTTGCGGATCCCGTAGGGGCCACCATCGACATCGCTTCCCAGGAAATGATTCGGCGGGCCCAGGCGCTCGGCATTGACACGGTTTTTGATCGTGCCGCGGCCATGAAACCCTGTAACATCGGTACGCAGGGCACCTGCTGCAAGAACTGCGGCATGGGGCCCTGTCGGCTGCCGCTGCCCAAAGACTACGACGAAAACAGCGACGACCGCAAAGGCCTTTGCGGAGCAACCCCCAACACCATCGCCGCGCGCAACTTCATCCGCATGATCGCCGGCGGGGCCGCGGCGCACTCCGACCACGGCCGCTGTGTGGCCGAGGTTTTCAGGTCCGCCGCCAATAAGCAGACCGACGACTACCATATTAAAGACACCAACAAGCTGCTGGAAATCGCCCCCTGGCTGGGAGTCGCCACCAAGGTCGAAGTCGACGGCCAGGAACTCGATCGCGACATCGACGAGATCGCCGTGGAAGTGGCCGAGGTCGCCATGGGTGAGTGGGGCAAACCCGAGGGTGAGCTGCTCTACCTCAAGCGTGCGCCGGAAGCGCTCTACGAAAAATGGAAAAAGTTCGGGGTGCTGCCCCGCAACATCGACCGCGAGATTGTCGAGATCATGCACCGCACCCACATCGGGGTCGACCAGGACTACAAGAACCTGATGAAGCAGGGTACGCGTGCGGCCATCGCCGATGGCTGGGGCGGCTCGATGCTGGCCACTGACCTCCAGGACGTGCTCTTCGGCACCCCGTACCCCCTGCAGTCCGAGGCCAACCTGGGCGTGCTGAAAGAGGACCATGTCAACCTCGTCATCCACGGGCATGAGCCGGTGCTCTCCGAAATGATCGTAACCGCCGCCCAGACCCAGGAAATTCAAGACTACGCCAAGTCCAAGGGCGCCAAGGGCATCCAGCTGAGCGGGATCTGCTGCACCGCCAACGAGGTGCTTCAGCGCCACGGCGTGCCGCTCTGCGGTACCTTCCTGCAGCAGGAGCTGGCCATCATCACCGGGGCGGTGGACGCCATGGTGGTGGACATCCAGTGCATCTTCCAGAACATCGCCAACGTGGCCAAATGCTTCCACACCAAGGTGATCACCACCCACCCGATCGCCCGCATGGAGCAGGACAACGTGATGCACATCGAATTCGATGAGCACTACGCCATGGATGACGCCAAGAAGATCATCAAGATCGCCATCGACAACTTTCAAAACCGCGGCTCCGAGGTGATGATTCCCAAACAGAAGGCGACCCAGATCGCCGGCTTCGGCGTCGAGTCGATCCAGTACCACCTGGGTGGCACCTTCCGCGGCTCCTACTTCACCCTCAACGACAACATCATCAACGGCCGCATCCGGGGCATTGCCGGCGTCGTCGGCTGCAACAACGCCCGTACCCGTCACAACGAAGGACACATCGCAGTCGTCAAGGAACTCATCAAGAACGACGTCATCGTGCTGACCACCGGCTGCAACGGCATCGCCTGCGCCATGGAAGGGCTGCTGACCCCGGAAACCGCCGGCGTCTTCTGCGGCCCCGGCTTGGCGGAGGTCTGTGAAACCGTCGGCATTCCGCCGGTCCTGCACATGGGCTCCTGCGTCGACAACAGCCGCATCCTGCTGGCGGCCGCCGAAGTGGTCAAGGCCGGCGGGCTGGGCAACGACATCTGCGATCTGCCGGCCGCCGGCAGCGCGCCCGAGTGGATGAGCGAGAAAGCCATCAGCATCGGGCACTATTTCGTCGCCTCCGGCGTCTACACGGTCTTCGGCGTGACCCTGCCGGTGACCGGGGCGCCCAAGTTCCAGAAGTATCTTTTCGAGGAATTCGAGAAGATGTATGGCGGCATGTGGGACCTGGAAGTCGACCCGATCCTGCATGCGCGCAAAATGATCGCCCACATCGACAAGAAGCGCAAAGCCCTCGGCATCGACAAGGCCCGTGAAAGGGTTCTGATGGACATGGCAGACCGCCAGAAGCTCGATGTGGCTTAACATAAATCCC
>JBFYWS010000159.1:0-3145 GCA_041310935.1 Desulfobacteraceae bacterium
CGCCGCGTTTACGGCGCTCGCCATCCTCCAGAAGGACGCGTTCCAGTTTTCGGCGGCCGACCTGCACACCGACTACGAACTCCTGCAGAATCTTTTCGAGTTCGAGTTCGTCTTCGACAGCAACACCCCCACCCCGCTGCTGATGCGCCGGGCGCTCAAGACCTTTGTGGACGACGCCGTGCTGATCCCCCACCCGAGCCTGCCGGACACCTACAACGTGACCGCCGCCGGTTACCGCAAACTGAAGCTCTTCGCCATGTTTCTCAAGACGCTGCTGGAATCCTACGGGATCGTGGCACAC
The DNA here is from genome assembly GCA_041310935.1 of Desulfobacteraceae bacterium. Taxonomy (GTDB): domain Bacteria; phylum Desulfobacterota; class Desulfobacteria; order Desulfobacterales; family SpSt-501; genus SpSt-501. The sequence goes on from JBFYWS010000159.1 coordinate 302, forward strand.
TACCTGATGCAAACCCCCAATGACACCGGGGAGCCAAAGGACCGCATCAAGAAAATCGTCGCCCTGGGGCGCCGAATGCACCGGCACAAGGAGTTCGACCATATCGAAGCCATCTCCAAGATCGCCTTTGAGAACGCCCTGGAGTATTTCACGGCCGCCGGGATCCGGGGCTCGGGCGACCGGGACCTGATCGCCCCCCCAGCCACCGCCATTCAGCGTGCGCTGAAGCATCTGCAGCAATAACCTCAGGGGGTCATGGTTCCAGATGAGGCTTACACGTCCCGTCTCCGAGGGCAACCCACTCCGATGAAAGCGTTGATCCTCGCCGCGGGCCTGGGAACACGCCTGCGGCCCCACACCGATATCACCCCGAAACCGCTGTTCACCGTGGCCGGAAGGACCCTGCTGGCCATCCACATCCACAATCTGCGGGCGGCCGGCAGCGAGGCGATTCTGGTCAACACCCATCACCGGCACGCAGATATCGAACGCTTCGTCGCTGCGCAACGCTTCGACGTGCCGGTCATCACCCGCTTTGAACCCGCCCTGCTCGGCACCGGCGGCGCCATCAAGAATGCCGCGAATTTCTGGGACCGGCGGCCGTTCATGGTCGTCAACGCCGACATCTTCTCAACCATCGATCTGCGGCAGGTCTACGCGTTTCACCTCCGCCACCGTCCCGCCGCGACCCTGGTCCTCTGCGACGACCCGGAGTTCAACACGGTGAGCGTCGATGCGGCCGGCCGCGTGATCGATTTTACGGCGCGGCCTGCCGGCAGCGCCCCCCGCCTGCTCACGTTCACAGGCATCCAGGTGCTCGACCCCGTGATTCTCGACTACCTTCCCGACGGCCGGTTCGCCCACAGCATCGACGCCTTTCAGGCCATGATCGCCGACGGGCGAACGGTGCTGGCGTGCATCCCCGAAAACCCCGTCTGGAAAGACCTGGGGACTCCGGAACGCTACCGTGCGACCGCCCGCGAGCTCTCGGCGGCGGCGGCGTGGCGCGTCGCCTTCGGCGAGGACCCGGCGGCGGCACTGACGTGGGAGCGGCTCGAGGGGGACGGCTCCGACCGGTGCTGGTTCCGCGTGAGCACCGGGAGCCGGTCGCTCATCATGGCCGACCACGGCCTGCGGCCTCCGGCGCCGGTCGCCGAGGTGGATTCGTTCGTAACGATCGGCCGGCACCTGAGAGACAAAGGACTTGCCGTGCCGGAGATCTTCTTCGACGACACGTTCGCGGGGCTGGTCTTTCTGGAGGACCTGGGCAGCACCTCGCTTCAGGCGGCGGTGCAGCGCGAGAAGGACCGCGGCCGGGTCATGGACTGGTACCACGCGATCATCGACAGTCTCATCGCTCTGGCGACACAGGGTGTCGACGGCTTCGACCCGGCGTGGGCTTTCCAGACGCCCCGCTACAGCCGCGAGCTGATCCTCGAGCGCGAGTGCCGGTATTTTGTCGATGCCTTTTTAAACCGCGTGGCTGGCATACACGCCGGCGTTGAGGACTTCGAGGACGAGTTCGCGGTCATTGCGGACGGCGCGCTCACCCATGCCGTGGAGGGGTTCATGCACCGCGACATGCAGTCGCGCAACATCATGCTGAAAGATGGGCGCTGGCATTTCATCGATTTCCAGGGCGGCCGGCTCGGCCCGGTTCAGTACGATCTGGCATCGCTGCTGATCGACCCCTACGTGAGCCTGACGCCCGCCGAGCAAGCCATCCTCCTAAATCATGGAATCCGGCGCCTGGCGGAGATACGGCCAATCGACGCCACAGACTTCCGGCAGGGCTTCGAGCACTGTGCCCTCGCCCGCAACCTGCAAATCCTCGGCGCCTTCGGTTTTCTCAGCACGGTGAAGGCCAAGCCGTATTTCGCCGACTACATCCCCGCGGCCCTGAGGAGCCTGCACGAACGACTGGCGGCTTTCGGCGACCGCTGTTTTCCGAAATTGAAGCAAACCCTGCAACAGGCGATGGAAAAACTGGATTTGGCAGGCAAGAGATAGCCCGCGGGCAACCACTCAAACGGAGGTTTTTCGCATGCACCCCATCAACGTCATGGTCAACGGAATACCCGGCAACGTCGCCGGCACGGTGGCCCGGCACGTGCGCGCCGACGCGCGCTTCGAACTGCTCCCGTTTTCACTGACCGGCCCCGAGATCGTCCAGGCGCAGGCTACGATTGAGGGCCGGGCCGTTCGCCTCATCCGTCCCGAGCAGCGCGAGGCGGCCATCACCGAGATCCGGGAGCAGTACGGCCGGTTCCTGAGTGTCGACTACACCCACCCCGCGGCCGTGAATGCCAACGCCGAGTTCTATTGCCGGGAGCGGCTGCCCTTCGTCATGGGGACCACCGGAGGCGACCGCCACCACATCGAGCAGACCGTCCGCGGCTCCGATATCGCCGCCGTGGTGGCCCCGAACATGGCCAAGCAGATCGTGGGCTTCCAGGCCATGATGGAGTATGCCGCCGACACCTTCCCGGGGCTGTTCCAGGGTTACACCCTCGAGATCCGGGAAAGCCACCAGAGGGCAAAGGCCGACACGAGCGGAACCGCCAAGGCCATGGTGCGCTACTTCAACCGCCTGGGGGTCCCTTTTTCGGAGGAGCAGATCGCCATGGAGCGCGACCCGCAGGTGCAGAGCTCCCGCTGGGGTGTCCCTGAGGCGTACCTGACGGGCCACGGCTGGCACACCTACACCCTGGTTTCGGCCGACAAAACCGTCCGGTTCGAGTTCACCCACAACATCAACGGCCGGGACATCTATGTCCAGGGCACGCTCGACGCCCTGCTCTACCTGGAGAAGAAGCTCGCCGCCGGCGCGAGGGGACAGCTCTA
>JBFYWS010000175.1:0-7449 GCA_041310935.1 Desulfobacteraceae bacterium
TGGCGATCGAGATGGAGCTGGCCACCCTCTTCACCGTCGCCTATCGCTACGAACTGCCCATCGGATCGGTCATGCTGGTGTCCGACATGCCGCTTCAGCGCCGGGGCATCAAAGACAAGAAGCTCTCGGAGGCCATCTACGCCAAGTACATGGAGACCCACCTCGAGGCCGGCATGGACGCCGTCGCCAAGCTGAACGCCAACTGGGACAAGGTATCCCGGAAGCTCACCTCCGAATGGTAATGAATTCGCCGCACGGCGAATTCATATTGCGGGATTTAGGTGGCCGGTTGCGCACTTCCACCCCTGCCTCCTTGGCAGCCGTCGCAGGATGATTATTCTACCGGATACTATACCCCCTTTGCGTTCGAGCTGAACGAGATGCCCGCACCGGACCAGGTGCTGCTCACCCACGGGCACTATGACCATCTGGACACCGCGGCCCTCTCGCAGCTACCCCGCGGGGTCCATGTCATCAGCCCCTTGGGCTATGCCGGCATCTTGGATGAGCTGGGCGACGAGCCGGTGCATCTGCCGCCGCAGCACATCCGGGAGGAGATGCGCCAAGAGGGGCTGTTGGACCGCCTCGTGGATTGGAAGCATGGCGACACCGTATTTCTCTGATGGATTTCCCGTTTTGCCTGCGACCGGTTTCCGTGCTAAAACAAAAAAACAGGTGGCAAGGGTTCGGGGTTCAGGAAAGAAGCAGTTGCCGAGGCCTAATTCTTACATGCCGGAGGAGGTCGAGGATTATGGCGCGGGTCCTCGTGGACCCCTTCGGGACTCGATGCGAATCGACAAAATCGCTCAATTTAGGTACAACTAAAATATAGTCATTGCCGCCACCGCACAGTTTTTTAAATCCCATAGCTCAGAAAGAAAAATACCATGGCAATGCTGTTGATGACCCCGAAGTCGAAAGGCGACGCATGGGTCAAGCACCTGCGGGCGCAGGACCCCGGGCTGGATCTGCGGGTGTGGCCCGAAACGGGCCCGGCCGATGAGATCGAATTCATCCTGTGCTGGAAACATCCGCTGGGGGAGCTGAAGAAGTTCCGGAACCTCAAGTGCATCGCCTCGCTGGGCTTCGGGGTCGACCACATTCTGAGGGACCCGGACGTGCCGCCGGGAGTCCCGATCGCCCGCCTCGTCGATGCGTCCATGATCCATGCCATGAGCGAATACATCCTCACGGCGGTTCTTTACCACACGCGGCGGTTCGATCTCTTCCAGCAGGACACGTCTCAGAAAAAATGGCAAGCGCGCCGGCCGCTGCATCCGCAAAACGTGCGCGTGGGGATCATGGGGCTGGGCCACCTGGGTGTGGATGCCGCCCAGAAACTCCGCCTGCTGGGGTTTCAGGTTTCAGGCTGGAGCCGCACGGTAAAGCATGTCGAAGGCTTCCCCTCATGGGCGGGACCGGATGCCCTGGAGGAGTTCCTCGCCCAGGCGGGTGTTCTCGTCTGCCTGCTGCCGCTCACCCGCGAAACCCAGGGCATCCTGAACCGCCGGACCTTCGCCCGGCTGCCGGCCGGTGCCTACATCATCAATGCGGCCCGGGGTGAACACCTGGTGGAGGAGGACCTGCTCACCGCCCTTGACAGCGGACACCTGTCCGGGGCGTGCCTCGATGTTTTCCAGGAGGAGCCGCTGCCCGAGTCGCACCCGTTCTGGGACCATCCGCGCATCACCATCACCCCGCACAGCGCCAGCCTGACCGATCCCAAGACCGTGGCGCCCCAGCTTGTGGAAAACTACCGCCGGGTCCACGCGGGGCTTGCGCCCCTGCATGTCATCGACATCGAAAAGGGCTATTGAAAAGGAGTGCTTTTATGAAATCCGCGGCGAAGACGGTCATGGTTGCGGCGCTCCTGGGGGTGCTGCTCGCCCCGGTGCAGGCCGCCGAACTCGAGTCCGGTTTTATGGACACGAAATGGGCGACACCGGCAAAGGAGCTGAAAGGTTTCACCCAAGTGGGCGGCAGCGAAAAGATCGCCTACTATGTCAACCCCCAGCGGACGTACACCTTCTTCGGCACCGCGGTCCCGGACAGTGTGGTTTACGGATTTTTCGACGACAAGTTTTTCGCCGTCTATGTCAATATTGAGGGCATCGATGTCTTCAGCCAGATCAAGAGCTACATCCAGCACAAGTACGGCGTGCCCAACAAGATCAGCCGCGAAACCCGGGGCGACCTGACCACCTACTCCTGGAAACTCGACCAGGTGCAAATCAAGTTCAAGCACCATGAAACGTCGGGCAAAATGAAAATGGCTTTCTACTACTTACCCATTGCCAACCAGGTCGCCGCGGAAATGAAACAGGACCTGGAAGATGAGCCGCCGGGACCCATCTTTCCCCTCAGCGCCGCCCGGCAGTCGGAAGCCATTCGGTCGCAGATGGAATTTATGAGCTTCTAAGCGGCATGTCCAGGTTGCCGGCCGCATCGAAGCGCAGGGGTGTGGAATGACGGATACGATTATAATTGCAGACATCTCGGAAGCATCCGCCATCCGGACCCGGACCATTCTCTCCGATCTGGGCCACGACGCTCACGTCACACTCTCTGCGGCCGAGGCCCTGCAGGCTTGCCAGAAGCTTAGTCCTGCCATGGTCATAGCCTCCTACCAGCTGCCGGACATGGACACCCGCGAGCTGCTGCGAATCCTCAAACAGTCCCAGGGCGAGCTTGAAACCATCGTGGTATGCCCCCGGCGGTCCCTGCCGGCAGCGGCACGCCGGCTCAAACCGCTGGTTTCGGGCCTCCTCGGCAGCCCCATTCACCCCGCCGAAATGGAACTGGTCCTGCGGGGTGCGCTGGAGCGCATTACCCTGAGGCGTCAGCTGCAGTGGGGGAAAAGGGACATCGCCCGCAAGATCCGCCGCCGCTATGTCAAGCAGATTGAAACGGAACGATTCCTCACCGTCAAGCAGATCCTCGACAAGGTCTCGACCGTCATCGGCGAACTCGCCCGGGAAGTGGAGGGCGGGGTCCGCTATTTCAACGAAATCCCCTATTTCATCGCCATTCACGACCGGAAATGCCGGGTGGTTGCCGCCAACGGCGCCTACCGTGCGCTGCTCGGACGGCGCATCGGTGACCCCAGTTGGGAGATCTATGAAGGGGCGTCCCGCAGCCGGGAAAACTGCCCCGTGAGCCGCACCCTTCTCAGCGAAAATGCGCTGGAGTTGCGCGAAACCGTCTGCTACCGCAGTGGCGCCAAAGTGCCCGTGATCGTCCACACCGCGCCGATCTATAACGACGACGGCACCGTGAAGCTGGTGATGGAGGTCTCCGCCGGCACCCGTGACATCCACCAGTTGAAGGAGGACCTGCGCAACACCCAGCAGCGCTACCAACTGCTGTTTGACGAGGTTCCCTGCTACGTGGCCGTCTTGGATACGGAGATGCGGTTCACGGCCAACAACCGCCAGTTCATGGCCGAGTTCGGGGATCAGACCGGCGTTGCCCTTCAGAACGCTTTTCCGTTCGACCCGGAGAAATTCAAGCACACCCCCATCCGCAAGACCTTTCAGGACGCCAAACCCCATCACGGCGAAATGAGGTGGGTGTCTGCCGACGGGCACCGCTATGCCACAATGGTCTGGACCTCCCCGATCCTTTCCGCGGCCGGAAAACTGCTCCAGGTGCTGCTGGTGTTCGTCGACATCACCCAGATCCGGGACCTGAAGAACAATCTTTCCTTTCTCGGGTTGATGATCGCCTCCATTTCTCACAGCATCAAGGGAGTGCTCTCGGGTTTGGACGCCGGCGTGTACCTGTTGGACAAAGCCATCTCCAGCCGGGACGAGGCCCGCATTCAAGAGAGTTTAGGACTGGTCAAGCACATGGCCGAGCGCATCCGCAAGATCACTCTGGACATTTTGTTCTATGCCAAGGAGCGGGAGCTGAACCGGTCCCGTGTAAACCTCCGGCAGTTTGCCGCCGAGGTGGCGGAAACCGTGACGCCTCGTTTCGCACGCCTGGGCATCCGTCTGGTGTGCGATATCGAGGGCTGTGCGGGTGAGGCGGAAGTGGATTCAGGACTGCTCAAAGCGGCCCTGGTCAATATTTTGGAGAATGCCGTGGATGCATGTGTGGCCGACGCCAAGGGCAAAAACGAACACCGTGTGCTGCTGACTGTCCAGTGCGGCTCGGATGCGATCGGCATCTCGGTGGAGGACAACGGCACCGGCATGACTTCCGAGCAGCTCAAAAAACTCTTCACGGTCTTCTACTCCACCAAGGGCATCAAGGGGACCGGCCTGGGGCTATTCATCGCCGACAAGATCGTGCGCCAACACGGCGGCGACATGGTGGTGGAATCGAGCCTCAACCAGGGATCCCGCTTTTGCATCCGCTTGCCCAGCAATGCCTCTGCGGGCAAGGCAACCGGACCATCCCCGGGAATTCATCCAACTGGCTGAAGATTTCCTGGTTGCAGACAACACATAGACTATCGGAATAGCGGCCTCAAGCACCCCAGAGAAAATCGAAATCCGCTTCGATGAACGCGGGATAGCACATACGCCTTCACCCTCTGCCGCGGCAGTGACAAATCCGCCGGCGTGAGGTAAGATAGATCGATGAGCACGAAAACCGGCAATTCCGGCGCCGAGCTGTTCAAAGGGGTCCTGCTGGCGCATGTGATCATCGGCCTGCACGTGGGCGTCATCGCCCTCATCGGGCTTTTGGTCATTTTCTTCGGCGGCATAGCGCGCTACTGGGGCTGGATTCTGCTGGGCGGCTTGACGGCTGCCGCTCTTTTCGGCGTCTTTCTGTACCGCAAGGTCAAGTCCAGGGGCCGGGACATCTACCGGGACCTCCGCAGCGCGCCGGTGATGCCGGGCGGGACCCTGGAGGTCAGCCTTCTCGGCGGCCTGGCATCGGTCAAGTTCAGCAAGCCCGCGGATGCCCCGGCCTTGCCGCCCGCGGCCGCTCTTCCGGCACTGCTGGAGGACCCGGCGACCCTGCGGATACGCGAACTGGGCAACCTGGCCCGGATGTACGAGAAAAACCTAATCACGCGCGAGGAATTCGAGCGGGCCAAAGCCGCCATGTTCAACCCCCCTGCCCGCCCAGGATACGGACCCGGGACATTAGGGAATTGAAGTCGGCCTCCGGGACCTGCTCCCAGGGGGATTGCGGAACGAACTGGATGAAGGATTTGACCCCGGGTGTAAACACCTTGCCGCCCTGAATCCCGGGGCCCCGCAGACGGTATTTGAACTCCCCGCCCAGATCGAGCAGCAGGTCCAGCTCATGGCCTTCGTCGAGGAGATCCACCACGAGCGCGTTCATCACCCGGCCGCGCCCCCGCAGGCGGCGCCCGCGGCTCGGATCCTCGACGATTTCGATCACGGCCTCCTCGAGCTCGACCGCCCGGTCATCGCGCGCGAGCAACACGGCCCGCTCGACCCGGTATTTTCCCTCTGCAAACGGTATCCACTCGGCCATCAACGCCTCCGCTTCCACCCGGTCCCTCTTTGGATTCGCCGGGCCCCATTTCCTGACATTTTTAGACCCATGCCGGGTTAATATCAAGCCTGGTAACTACTCAGGTTGATAGACTGAAGGTTGGTAGACTGAAGGAAAAGAGATGCGCAATCAAACAAAGACGAAATCGTTTGGATACGTTGACAGGCGATTGTGTCATGGTGATCATTATTGCTCTTCAGTCTTCAGCCTTCAGCCTAAACACCAGTTAGAGTTCATTTTGACAAAATCCCATAAAAATGTCTAAATCCGGCAATCACGGCGATCCCGTTCCAAACCGCGAAAGCCCCCGCAAGCGGTTTTATAGTTCTCCAGAAATGGAGACGGCGCTGAAACCGGATATCGGTGAGTCAAGGAGAGAGTCTATGCACGGCTGGTGCGGAAAAATTCTGAGAGTGGACCTGGGCCGCGGCAAAATCTCAAACGAGGCGCTGGACCCGCAAATGGCGCGCGACTACATCGGCGCCCGGGGATTCGGCATCTACTACCTGCGCCGGGAGGTCGACCCTGCCTGCGACCCCCTCGGGCCTGAAAACAAGATCGTCATGGCCGCCGGGCCGCTGACGGGCACGGCGGCCCCCACCGGCGCGCGCTACGTGGTGACCACCAAGTCGCCCCTGACCGGCGCCATCACCTGTTCCAACTCCGGCGGCAATTTCCCGGCCGAGCTCAAGAAGAGCGGCCACGACGCCATCATCATCGAGGGCCGCTCGGCCCAGCCGGTCTATCTCTGGATCGACGGAGACCGCGCCGAGCTGCGGCCCGCCGGCCACCTGTGGGGCAAGACCACCCATGAAACCGACGACGCCCTGCGCGGCGAGACGCACGCCAAGGCCAAGACGGCCGTCATCGGGCCGGCCGGGGAAAAGCAGGTGCTGTTTGCCGCCATCATGAACGACCGCGACCGGGCTGCCGGCCGCGCCGGCGTCGGCGCGGTCATGGGATCGAAAAACCTGAAGGCGGTCGTGGTGCGGGGCGAGGGCGAGATCTCCCTGGCGGACCCGGCCGCCTTCAAGGCTGCCAACACGAAATACCGCGAGGCCTTCAAGGCCAAGACCCAGGACAACCCTCCGCCCCTGCGAACCCACGGCACCGCCATCACCGTGGTCGGCACCCAGGGCCACGGCGTCTTCCCCACGCGCAACTTCCAGCAGGGCACCTTCGAGGGCTGGGAGTCCATCTACGGCGAGACCCTCACCAAGAAGTACCTGGTGCGGGCCAAACCCTGCTTCAGCTGCCCGATCGCCTGCGGCCGGGTCACCCGCATCCCGGACGGACCCTACCAGGGCGAGGGCGAAGGGCCGGAGTACGAGACCGTCTACGCGCTCGGGTCGGACTGCGGAGTGGACGACCTGGCCGCCCTCACCAAGGCGAACTACGAGTGCAACGAGCTGGGGCTCGACACCATCAGCATGGGATCTGCCATCGCCTGCGCAATGGAGCTTTACGAAAAGGGCTACCTGAAGGAATCGGAAATCGGGATGCCGCTCCCCTGGGGCGACGGTGCAGCGCTGGTCACGCTCACCCGCATGACCGCACGGCGGGAGGGTTTCGGCAACATCCTGGCCGAGGGCAGCCGGCGCCTGGCCGCCCGCTGCGGGCACCCGGAGCTCGCCATGGTCGCCAAGGGCCTGGACTTCGCAGGCTACGACCCGCGCGGCGAGCAGGGCATGGGTTTAGCCTACGCCACCTCACCCATCGGCGGCTCCCACATGCGCGGAGATCCGGCCTATTTCGAGTTGCTCGGCGTGCCGGTCGCCGCCGACCCCCACACCTGGGAGGACAAGCCGCCGCTGGTGGCCAAGTGGCAGGACCTGTTCAGCGTGATCGATGCGGCCGGGCTGTGCGTCTTCTTCAGCGTGCGCTACCTGGTCGAACAGAACCTGATGGTGAAGCCGGTCGGCATCACCGAGCTGCTCAACGGTGCGACCGGCGCCGGTTACAGCCCCGCGG
>JBFYWS010000205.1:0-5662 GCA_041310935.1 Desulfobacteraceae bacterium
CCAACTCTTCGTCAAACCCCAGCGGGGAGCCCTTGCCGGACAGCTCTTCGAAGGTTCCCGTGTCCGGGTCGAAAAAAATGGCCGGGTCATGGCCCGCGCGCACCCAGCGCAGGGATCGCCGCGTTGAATCGACGGCCAGATAGAACAGGGTCATGAAGGCGCCGGATTCCCTCACATCCAGGCAGAACTGGCGGTTCACGTCAGCTACGATTTCGGAGAGGCTGCCGGGAAGCGCCACGCGCTGACGCAGGGAGGCCCGGGCCGAGGCCATCAGCAGCGCGGACTGAATGCCGTGGCCGGACACATCGCCAACGACAATGCCGGCCCGGCCGGGCGCATCCTCGCGGATCTTAAGAAAGTCATAGTAATCCCCGCCGGTTTCATCGCAGTAGAGACTGATCCCGGAAATGTCGAACCCGGGCACGGACGGGTCCTGCTCCGGCAGCAAATTCTGCTGCACCTCGGTTGCCAGCCGCAGGGATTCCTGCAGCCGCATGTGGTCGTCCAGTTTCGGAACCATCGCGTTGAAGGCGTCGATCACCTGATCCCGCTCGTCGCCGGTTCTCAGATCGATTCGCGCCGAAAAATCCCCGGCGCTCAGGCGCTGCGCAGTGGATGCCAGGGCACGAATGGGACGGGTGATGCCCCGGGAGCCGACGAAGGCGGCAAGCGTTACAACCACCAGCGCGAAAAGCGCCGCGGCGGCCGTGACCAGTAGTTCTTCGCTCGTGTATTTTTTCACGATCCCCGCTGATTTATCGGCCATGCGGTCGATCACCATCTTGGGAACGATGATGACGAAATGGGCTTTTGGGCCGATCGGCGCATAGGCCCAGATGGAGGCCTCCCCCTCGTAAGGCATCTCCACATGCCCGGACCGGCGGAGTTCGACCTCCTGAAGCAGTTGTGCCAGAGCGCCTGGGTCCTCGGATGTGAGCCATTCGGTCCGGATCGGTTTTTCCCAGGAGTCGGCCACGTCCTGGTACCCTTTTTGAACCACGATCAGCAGATCGGAATGTCCCGTTTGAGGATTGACGGCGGGCATGACCAGGAAAGAGCGCATCGCGGTCGTCCAGATCGCTGCGAGCTCCTCAATCTGCAGCAATTCCGTGATGAGAACATCTATCGCCGCAACGCCGGCTACAGTCCCGTCGGGTCGGCTAACCTGCTTTGAGGCCGTCATGACCACTTGGCCGGTGGTGGCGTCCACCATGGGCAGTGTCCACGCGACCTCACCCGTTGCGGCTTGATACCAGGCGCGCGTGCGCGGGTCATAGCCTTCCGGGTAGCCGCCGTGGCCGGGAAATGACACGTGCAGGCCCTCTTCCAGGCTGATGTAAGCCCAGTGCAGGGTTTTGCCGAGGCCGCGGGCGATCTCCTGAAACGCACCCGTCAGGCCGGACAACCGGGCGGCATCCCCGCTGACCTGGGTCGCAGAGACCCCCGGGGCCAGCAGAAAAACCGGGTGGGTAAAACTGACGCCATGGGGGGCCAGGTGCCCATCGGCAGAACTCCGCCGGTAATCCGGGTGGGGCTTGAAATCCGGTGGCGCGGTCTGCGGGTCATCGAACTCATGGGAAAAATAGATCTTCGAAGCCATCGGGGCGCCGGTGGCGAGCGCTGATTCGGCCTCGCGCGCCAACCACATCAGGCCAAACGCGACGGCGGTGGAGTTTTTGGCGAGAATTTCGCCTGATTTTTCGGCCGTGAGCTTGAGGATACGATCGGCGATGCGGGTGAGGTTCTGCCCGACATCCTCCGAAATGGCGCTCCCCATGCGGCTCGTCCCGCGCTGGCTGATGAGCGTCAGTACCCCGAGCGGAACGAGGCTGAAGACGAGCAGGATCAAAAACAGCTTCCAACGGATCGCCATAAGGGGTTCTCCTTTCGGCCTTTAGCAGGGTGTTGAAAAACAAGCATCAGGCCGTCAGTCAAGGCAGATATAAGCTTAAGGCAAGAGGCTTGAGGCTCGAGCTCAAAAAAATAAGCCACCGTCAGCCATGCTTCCAGCTTCGAGCCTCAAGCTTCCAGCCGATTTGAGCATTTACAAAAGCCGCACAACGTTGGATCACGGCCTTAGGCGCAGTTTCTCAACACCCTGTTAGGAAGGCAGGGCGGCCAGCACGTCGGCGATGAATGCCTCGGTGTTCCAGGCCTGGGGCGTGGGGGTCGCCCCGAATCGCACCAGCACCAGTTTGCGCGACGGGATGATGATGACCTGCTGCTTCTGGAAGCCTTCGGCTGAATACGCATCTGCAGAAGCAGAAGGCCAGCGACGGTTGGCGGAATCGGAGGAGGCGCCGGCGTTGAGCCAGAACATGGCACCGTACTCGCCCTTGGGGGCTTTCGCAGCAGGGGTCGTCGTATAGGCCACCCATCCTTCGGGAAGAATCCGCTTACCGTTCCAGACCCCGTCCTGCAGGAAGAGCAGGCCGAAGCGGGCCCAGTCCCGCGGGGTGGCGAAGGTGTAGGAGGATCCCACAAACGTCCCGGACGGGTCCGCCTCCATCACCGCACTGGTCATGCCGATCGCGTCGAACAATTCCCGTCGTAAAAAATGGTAGGAATTGGGTGTCTCCGTCTCCGCCGCCTGTCGTACGATGCGGCTGATGATGTTGGCCGTGCCGCTCGAATAGCTCCACCGGGAGCCGGGTGCGGCGGCCAGGGGCTTGGCGGCGGCGTAGGCCGCAAAGTCCCCGCTTTCGCAGAGCATGGCGGCGGTGTCGCCGAAGGGGGTGTAGACCTCTTCGAATTCAAGCCCGCTCGTCATCCGCATGAGCTGATCCAGGGTAATGGCGCGCCGGGGGTCGCCCTCCGCCTGCCATTCGCGAACCGGCGCCGGTTGGTCGAGCGTGAGTCTGCCCTTCTTTACAAGGATCCCCACGAGGGCGTTGGTGACACTCTTGCTCATCGACCAGCCAAGCAGCGGCATGTCGGGTGTAAAGCCGGGCGCATAGCGCTCGGCGATGAGCCGGTCATCGTAGACCACCAGCACTGCCCGGGTGCGCTTTAACATCTCCGAGGAACCCTCGGTGAAGGCCGCATCCAGCGCCTGCTTGAGCCTACCCGCGTCGACCCCCGGCGGCAGCGGGTCGCCGATCTCGCGGCCGGCGGCGAGCCAGGGCAGATCGTCGATCGCGCTCTCCCGGATTTCGCGAACGGCAATGGGTTGCGTGTTGAGCTCAGCCTCCGACACGCCCTTCACCAGGGTGCAGCCGCAGCCTTCCCGGAAGACCGCCCGGGCCTCGGCAAAACCGAAGATCGCCGCCGTGACCGCCCTGGCCTCTCGATCGACCCGGTAGGAAACGGAGCTTGCCGGAAAGATCACGGGTGCGACATCTTCGCGGAACACGTCCGCGGCATCGCGGCCGGAGATAAAGACATACGAGCAGATCGTTTTTGCGGCAAAGCCGGTCATGATGGGTGCCACTTTGGTGAGAGGAAAACCCGCAGCCACCAGTGCGGCAACCAGGACTGCCGCCGTACAGATCACTGTGCGTTTGCCCCAACGTTTCATATGCCTCTTCACCGCCTGCGACCCGTCTTGCGTACCGATGAAATTTTTTCGCCTGAAATGTGATGGGTCTTTTCCTGCTCCCCGCGTAAGACCCTAACTTCGCATATCAACAGAGTTTCAGCAAGCGCGAAGCGCCCGGCGCCAGGGGTTGCCTGCTTGCACCGAAGCCATTAGAATGCTAAATGAAGGGCACTGCTCAGGTAAGGTAGACTGAGGGCTGAAGACTGAAGGCTTTCAGGGACAAACCATGCGAGGTCACACACTACTTCGGACATTTGAGTTCGCCGATGAAGATCGATCTCTTGTACGGCCGCGGCAAGCTGGCCGTTGATTTCCCTGACCACCTGCAGGTGACCACCGTCCGCAAACGCGCCATGGCGGCGGCGACGGACCCGACCGGCGACCTGAAAAAGGCCTTTCAAGCGCCTACGGCGGCGTCCCCGCTGCGGGAGCTCGCCCGCACGCGCAAGACGGCCTGCATCCTGGTCTGCGACATCACCCGCCCCGTTCCCCACGGCCTGCTGCTGCCGCCGCTCGTTGCGGAGCTCGTGGCCGGGGGCATCGCGAAGGAGAACATCCTGATCCTTGTGGCGACCGGCCTGCACCGGCCCAACGAGGGCGAGGAGCTGCGCGAGGTCATCGGCTCGGATGCGGTGTTCAAGACGGTGCGCATCGAAAACCATTTCGGCCGGGACCGGCAGGCCCACGCGGACCTCGGGCGAACGCCCTCCGGAATCCCGGTGTTGATCGACCGGCGCTTCGTTGCGGCCGACCTGCGCATTACGGTGGGACTGGTCGAGCCGCACTTCATGGCGGGCTACTCCGGCGGGCGCAAGCTCGTCGTCCCCGGGGTCGCGCACTGCGACACGATCTTCCGGCTGCACGCGGGCGGCATCATGGACCACCCCAGCGCCGCCAACTGCGTGATCGACGGCAACCCGTTGCACCGCGAGCAGCTGCACATCGTGCGGGCGGTGGGAGAGGTCTACGCCCTGAATGTCGTCATCGATGAGGAGCGGCGCATCGGGTTCGTGAACTTCGGGGAGGTCGAGGCGAGCCACCTGGCGGCTGTCTCATTCATGCGCACATACGCGGAAGTGTCCGTGCCGCGGCGCTTCAAGACAGTCGTCACCACGAGTGCGGGCTACCCCTTGGACAAGACCTACTACCAGACGGTCAAGGGCATGGTCGGGGTCCTGGACATCCTCGCGCCCGGGGGCACCATCGTGATTGCGAGCGAATGCTCCGAGGGCATGGGCAGCCCGGAGTTCGTGGAGGCCCAGCGCAGGCTCTGCCGGATTGGGCCCGAAGCGTTCATGGCCGAGATCCTGGCCCGCAACCTGGCGCGCATCGACGAGTGGCAGACCCAGATGCTGGTCAAGGCCCTGCGCGCGGGCGACGTCAAGCTCTTCACCACCCACCTGAAGCCCACGGATCTCGCCGATAGTTACGTAACCCCGGTCGCTTCGGTCGAGGTGGCCGTCCTGGAAAGCACAAAAGCCCACCAGGACAACCACGTTGCCGTGGTCCCGGAGGGCCCATATGTGATTCCGGTCTATCGGCCGGCGTGATTGAGGCGAGGAGGCAATTTGATCTCCTCCTGCTCCGTCCCGAGCCGGTGGGAGCGGCATCTTGCCGCGATGATCGTGGCTGGAAGCCACTCCCACAAGAACAGCATTCCATTACCGATAGCATGGCGCCGCGCGCCATAACCCGCTTTTTACGAAGCCGCCAATTTTCCTGCCCGGAACGCCTTGAGGTAGCTCATGCAGTAGGCATCGCGGCCCATCAGCGTTTCGGCGGTGGTGATGCAGCCCATCATGCGCGCATCCAGCGGGTTGACGATGGCGCCGTCGAGACCCCGGGCAATGGCCATCACCATGAAGGTCTGGTTGATGAACTTGCGCTCGGGCAGGCCGAAGGAGATGTTCGACAGCCCGCACATGGTGTGAACGCCTTTGAACGTCTGCGTGATGCGCTCGATCGCCAGCAGGAACTCCACACCGAAGGCGTTGCTGGTCGCGACCGGCTGAACCAGCGGGTCCACGTAGATGTTCTCCAGGGGCACATGGCTCCGGACCAGGCCGTTGATCAGCTTGTCCGCAATGGCCATGCGCTGGTCGGCGGTTTCGGGCATGCCGTCGT
>JBFYWS010000207.1:0-4921 GCA_041310935.1 Desulfobacteraceae bacterium
AGCGCCGACCGAACGGCCGGCGCTGCGCGCCTCCCGACTTTGGGGGTTGCCTTATGCGAGACTCCGGCTTAAAATCCCTCGACAGACCGATCTTGCGTAAGCGGAGGATGCGTATGAAACACATTGCCGATCTGTTGTTTGAGGCCCGGATGCTCAAGGAAATCCCCCGCTCCGGTTTCCAATTTCTCGGCGCCGGCCGCGAATCCGTGGCCGAACACGTCTACACCGCCACGTTCGTGGCCTACGTGATGGCGCAGATGCACCCGGAGGCGGACGCGCTCAAGCTGATCTCCCTCGCCCTGGTCCACGATTTGCCGGAAGCCCGGACCGGTGATTTGAACTCGGTCCAAAAGGCCTATGTCCGCGCCGACGAGGCCGCTGCCGTGGCCGATGCCACGCGCGCACTGCCCTTCGGGCCCCGTCTGGAGGCGCTGATCGTGGACTACCGCGACGGTCAGTCACTGGAGGCCATGCTGGCGCGTGATGCGGACCAGATCGCGCTCATCCTCGAACTGAAGGATCTCAAGGACATCGGCTACGCGCCGCCGAACGACTGGTTGCCGCCTGTTCTGACCCGGCTGCAGACCGAAACCGGGAGGGCGCTCGCCGCGGCGGTCATGGCCACACGCCGGGATTCCTGGTGGTGGGAGGCGGCCGCATCCACCGAGCGCCACCGATAGCCCGCCGCGAGGCACAGACCTGTTGACACGGGAATTTCAAAGTTTTAATAAGGAGTTGCTTGCAATTCGCCGGGAGTGCCGCCCGGCACTCCACCCTACCCTGTCGGAGGATACGCTATGAACTGGTTGACCGCGGCCCTCGGATCATCCGTCGGCAAAAAGCTCTTGATGGCCCTGACCGGCCTGGCTTTCACCGGTTTTCTTGCCGGCCACCTGGCCGGGAACCTGACGATTTACGGAGGCAAGGCGGCCTTCAACGGCTATGCGGAAAAGCTGCACGCGCTCGGCCCGCTGCTCAAGGTCTTCGAGCTGGGGCTGATCACGTTTGCGGCCGTACACATCCTGACCGGCCTGTGGCTCTTCCTGCAGAACCGCAAGGCCCGGCCCGTGCGCTACACCCTGGACACATCCTCCGGCGGGCGGACCCTGAGCTCGCGGACCATGCCTTACACCGGCCTGATCATTCTGGCCTTCGTCGTTTTTCACTTGACCAACTTCACCTTCGCCGACAAAACCAAAACCACCATCTTCGACATCGTCTCGGCCGCCTTCGCAAGCCCGATCCATGTGGGAATTTACGTGGCGGCCATGATCGTGGTGGGCGTGCACGTCCGGCACGGGTTCTGGAGTGCCTTCCAGAGCCTCGGTGCCAACCACCCGAAGTTCATGCCGGCGTTATCGGCCCTCAGTGTCACCGCCGGTCTGCTCGTCGGTTTCGGCTTCGGCCTTCTACCGATTTTCATTTCGCTGCGATTCTAGCCGGCACCACGCCGATAGAAAGGAACCCCCATGCGCCTCGATGCCAAGATTCCTGCAGGCCCTCTGCCCCAGAAATGGGACCTCCACCGCTTCGAAACGAAGCTGGTCAACCCCGCGAACAAGCGCAAGTATGACATCATCGTCGTCGGTACCGGGTTGGCCGGCGCCTCGGCCTCGGCCAGCCTGGCGGAGCTCGGCTACAACGTCAAAACATTCTGCATCCACGATTCGCCGCGCCGGGCGCACAGCATCGCGGCCCAGGGCGGCATCAACGCGGCCACGAACTACCCCAACGACGGCGACAGCATCTGGCGCCTGTTCTACGACACCGTCAAGGGCGGGGACTTTCGGTCCCGCGAGGCCAACGTCTACCGCCTGGCCCAGGTGAGCAACGCCATCATCGACCAGTGCGTGGCCCAGGGGGTCCCCTTCGCGCGCGAGTACGGGGGGCTGCTCGCCAACCGCTCCTTCGGCGGCGCCCAATTGTCGCGCACTTTCTACGCCCGCGGCCAGACCGGCCAGCAGCTGCTGCTCGGCGCCTACAGCGCCCTGATGCGCCAGGTGGCTGCCGGCAAGGTGAAGATGTTTCCCCGCCGCGAGATGCTCGACATCGTCGTCGCCAACGGGCAGGCGCGCGGCATCGTGACCCGCAACCTCGTCAGCGGCGAGCTCGAGCGGCACGCGGGCCACGCCGTGCTGCTGTGCACGGGCGGCTACGGCAACGTCTATTTTCTGTCGACGAACGCCAAGGCCTGCAACGTCACGGCGACCTACCGCGCCTACAAGCGCGGGGCCTTCTTCGCCAACCCCTGCTTCACCCAGATCCACCCGACCTGCATTCCGGTGCACGGCACCTACCAGTCCAAGCTCACCCTGATGAGCGAGAGCCTGCGCAACGACGGCCGGGTCTGGGTCCCGAAAAACGCGGGCGACAAACGCCCGCCGTCCCAGATCCCGGAATCCGAACGGGACTATTTCCTCGAGCGCAAGTACCCGAGCTTCGGCAACCTCGTCCCGCGCGACGTCGCCTCCCGCAATTCCAAGGAGCAGTGCGACCAGGGCAAGGGGGTCGGCGCAACGGGGCTGGCGGTGTACCTGGATTTCGCCGACGCCATCACGCGCGACGGCAGGGCCAGCATCGAGAAAAAATACGGCAACCTGTTTCAGATGTATGACAAGATCTCCGGGCAGGACCCCTACCAGACCCCGATGATGATCTACCCGGCCGTGCACTACACCATGGGCGGGCTGTGGGTGGACTACAACCTCATGAGCACTCTCGACGGGCTCTTTGTGCTCGGCGAGGCTAATTTCTCCGACCACGGTGCCAACCGCCTGGGGGCGAGCGCCCTGATGCAGGGACTGGCGGACGGGTATTTCGTGATCCCCTACACCATCGGCGGCTACCTGGCCGGCACCCGCTTCGAGGCGGCGGGCACCGATCACGCCGCGTTTGGGGACACCGAGCGGCAGGTCCGCGACCAGGTCCAAAAACTTCTGGCGGTGCGGGGCAAGCGCACGGTCGACGATTTCCACCGCCGGCTCGGCCTGATCATGTGGGACTACTGCGGCATGTCCCGGAACAACGCGGGGCTCGAGAAGGCCCGCACCCTGATCCAGGAACTGCGCGCGGAGTTCTGGAAAAACGTGCTCGTGCCCGGAACGGAGGCCGACCTCAACCAGAGCCTGGAGAAAGCCGGCCGGGTGGCGGATTTCCTCGAGTTCGGCGAACTGATGGTCATCGATGCCCTGGCGCGCCAGGAGTCCTGCGGCGGGCATTTCAACGAGGCTTACCAGACCGAGGAGAACGAGGCGCGGCGGGATGACGCCAACTTTTGCCACGCCGCCGCCTGGGAGTTTGCCGGGGACGGCAAGGATCCTAATTTCCACAAGGAGCCCCTGGTGTTCGAAAACGTCCACCTAACCCAAAGGAGCTACAAGTGAGCACGTCCATCTGCCTGACACTGAAAATCTGGCGCCAGAAAAACCCCGCGGACAAAGGGCGTTTTGAAAACTATACGGCCAAGGACATTTCCACGGACATGTCCTTTCTCGAGATGCTCGACGTCGTCAACGAACAGCTGACCCTCGCGGGCAAGGAGCCGGTCGCGTTCGACCACGACTGCCGCGAAGGCATCTGCGGCTCGTGCGGCACCATGGTGAACGGCCGCGCCCACGGCCAGCTCAAGGGCACCTCCCTCTGCCAGCTGCACATGCGCCACTTCAAGGACGGCGACACCCTCGTGATCGAGCCCTTCCGTGCCCGGGCCTTCCCGGTCATCAAGGACCTGGTCGTCGACCGCAGCGCCTTCGACCGCATCATCCAGGCCGGCGGATTTATCTCGGTCAACACGGGCAGCGCACCGGCGGCCAATACCCTCCTGGTACCGCTCCACAACGCCGAGAAGGCCATGGATGCGGCCGCCTGCATCGGCTGCGGGGGCTGTGTCGCCGCCTGCCCCAACGCCTCGGCCATGCTGTTCGTGAGTGCCAAAATCTCCCAGTTCGCGCTCCTGCCCCAGGGAAAGCCCGAAGCCGCCCGGCGCGCCCTCGCCATGGTGCGGGCCATGGACGCATGCGGGTTCGGAAATTGCTCCAACCACCGGGAATGCGAAAACGCCTGCCCCAAGGAGATCGCCATCGTCAATATCGCCCGGCTGAACCGCGAGTACGTCAAGGCGAGTTTCGCTTCATCGGAAAGTTGATGGCTTTGTAAAAAGCCCAATTTTCCGCCTGCGGCGGATTGCGCTTTCCGCCTGCGGCGGACTGTCGCTGCGGTCCGCCTCAGGCGGATACGCCTCACTCCACGGGATTGTTTGCTTTCGCAAACGTAACGCTGCAAGCACGGATGTGCTTTTGTCTTTTCGGCCGCCGGCCGAAAATCCAAGCCACCCGCGCCGCGGGTGGTCGTTAGAGCGCGCGCCTTGAATTTGGAACTTTTTACAAAGTCGTCTGTACCCGGCTTGTTACGAACCCACCAACCCTGCATATGCGCTCGCCGGCGCCGAAAGGCCAAAAAGTGTTTTTAGAAACTTCTTGAGAGCCTGTCAAGGGAATTGCGGTGAGGAGTCTCCGCCCCTGTTTGCGCTTCCGATCCGGGGCCTGCTGTGGTAAAGGGCGTAACGACGCAGGTAAGTTAGACTGAAGGCTGAAGACTGAAGGCTTTTAGGGACACGCCATGAAGGCCTTGAATGGCTTGATCCGTGCTTTGTGAGACGTTTTATAGGCTTCAGCCTTCAGCCTAATGTCTGAGCAGTTACCAACAGGTTCTCGAACAATGCCAAAAGTTCTGACCGGATTGGAGCGTTTGATCGAGGACCCGCCGGCCTGGCTGGACGGCCGGCGCTTGGGGCTGCTCTGCAATCCGGCCTCGGTCGACCGCAGCTTTCGCCACGCCCGCCACCTGCTCCACGACCGGTTCCCGGGCGCCCTGCGCGCGCTGTTCTCTCCGCAGCACGGTTTCTTCGCCGAGAAGCAGGACA
>JBFYWS010000214.1:0-6251 GCA_041310935.1 Desulfobacteraceae bacterium
CATGCTGACCGACATCGAAAAAAAAATCATCGCCTCCATCCAGGAGGACATGCCGGTCACGGAGCGCCCGTACCTTGCGATCGCCCGCAAACTGGACATCGCGGAGGAGACCCTTCTGGAAACCCTGCGCGGCCTGTCCGCGCGCGGGGTCGTCCGCCGCTTCGGCGCCACCCTGCGCCACCAGCGCACGGGCTACACCGCCAACGCCATGGCCGCCTGGCGGGTGGACGAGGAGCGCATCGACGCGGTGGGACAGACCATGGCCTCCTTCCGGCAGGTCTCCCACTGCTACCGCCGCAACCCCACCCCCTCCTGGCCCTACAACCTCTACACCATGATCCACGCCGAGGACGAAACCGCCTGCCGCGAAACCGCCCGGCGCATGGCGGAGGAGGCCCACGTCGACTGCTATTCGCTGCTGTTCAGCCGCGAAGAATTGAAGAAGACCTCCATGGTGTACTTTGCCACGGATGACGAAGAGTGACACTCCCAACCCCGGCACGCCGGAGCCACATTTAAAATTCGAAGCGCGAAAACGGTCTTCCCCCACAGGAGAAATGCCCATGATCCATCTTGCCGCTATCGATCTGAAACGTGAAAAAATCAACACCCTGCTGATCCCCGTTTGCGAAGACACATCCATTCACACCGATGCGGCCATCCTGGCCCTCGTCGAGAGCGCGCTCGGCCTCGAAGAGTTCCAGGGTAAAAAGGACCAGGAGGTCATCCTCTACAACCCGTCCGGCCTTTCCGTTGAACGGGCCCTCTTCCGGGGGTTGGGGAAAGCGGAAAAGCTCGACGCGGAGGGGCTGCGCCAAATGGCCGGCAAGAGCCTCAAGCGCTGCGCCAAGATGGGGGTGGCGCGCCTGTGGGTGGCCGTCCCGCATGCCGTCGGCCTGAGCCTCGACGCCTCCGGCCTGCTCACGGCCCTGCTCGAAGGCGCCGTGCTGGGCAACCACGTCTTCGACCGCTACAAACAGGAAAAAGAGACCAAGCCCCTCGCCCGGATCGACTTCCTTGTACCGGCCGAACAGGCCCGCCGGTTTCAAAAGCTACCGGCCCAGATCGAAACCGTCTGCCGCGGCACCCTCCTCGCCCGGGAGTGGGTCAACACGCCCTCCAATGAAAAAACTCCCGAGCAGTTTGCGCGGCTCATCACGGCGGCCGCCAAAAAGAGCGGACTCTCCGCCCGGGTGTTCACGGAGTCCGAGTTGCAGCGCAGAAAATTCGGGGCACTTTTGGCCGTCGGCGCCGGCAGCCTGAACAAGCCGGCCATGGTGGTGCTCGAGCACAAACCCCGCAGCGGGCGGGACACCGTCGTGCTGGTGGGCAAGGGGGTCACCTTCGACTCGGGCGGCCTCAACATCAAGACCGGCCCATCCATCGGCGATATGAAGTGCGATATGGCCGGCGCCGCGGCCGTTACCGCCACCCTGCTCACCGCGGCCGCACTCAAGCTCAGCCGCCGCATCGTCGGCGTGATCCCGCTGGTCGAAAACATGGTGTCGGGTCGTTCCACGCGGCCGGGGGACATCGTGACGAGCTTTTCCGGCAAGACCATTGAGATCGGCAACACCGACGCCGAGGGCCGGCTGATCCTGGCGGACGCCATGGCCTACGCCGTCAAGACCTATGCGCCAAAGATGATGATCGACATGGCGACCCTGACCGGCGCCTGCGTCGTGGCGCTGGGGGAGAAGATCGCCGGTCTCTTTGCCAGCGACGAGGCGCTCCGGGCGGAACTTCTCGCCGCCGCGGGCCGCACCCAGGAGCGCTGCTGGCCCCTGCCGCTGCCGGAGGACTATAAGGAGCTTCTCAAGAGCAGCTTCGCCGACATCAACAACATGCCGAGCGCCCGCGAGGGAGGTGCGATCTCCGCCGCCCTGTTCCTGTCGGAGTTCGTCGGCAGCACCCCCTGGGCCCACATCGACATC
Source organism: Desulfobacteraceae bacterium (assembly GCA_041310935.1). Lineage (GTDB taxonomy): Bacteria > Desulfobacterota > Desulfobacteria > Desulfobacterales > SpSt-501 > SpSt-501. The sequence continues at coordinate 1,935 of JBFYWS010000214.1, forward strand.
GCCGGCCCGGCCTACCAGAAAAAGGAGAGCGCCTACTGCGGCGCCGGCGGGACCGGCTTCGGGGTGAGGCTGCTGATGGATTGGTTGATGCACAAGAATTAGAAGGAGAGTCCAACCAATGCCCAACATCGATGCACCCGATCCGGATTTCGAATCGCGTGTGCGCGCCAGCTTCGACAACCAGAAGGTCATGCAGGCGATCGGCGCAAGACTGGTTGCGGTCGGCTCCGGGGAAGCCCGCATTGAACTGCCGTTCCGCCCGGAGTTGACCCAGCAGCACGGGTACATCCATGCCGGGATCATCGGCACCATCGTGGACAGCGCCTGCGGGTATGCCGCTTACACGCTGATGCCGGCCGACTCCGAGGTGCTCACCGTCGAATACAAGGTGAATTTCCTGGCACCCGCCCGGGGCGAAAAGTTCGTCGCCATCGGCAGAGTGATCAAGCCGGGTCGCACGCTGACGGCGTGCGCAGGGGAGGTGTGGGCTTACGTCCAAAGCGAAGCAAAGCAGGTAGCGGCCATGCAGTCAACCATGATGATGGTCTTTAAATCAGGATGATCTGCATTGGATGTTGACACACGAGTTGCTCTTCCTCTACATTCCAGGCGTTACGAACCGCTTTCCGGTCACCGCATCATAGAGATGAATCCACACCTTCCAAAGGCCGACACCGCATGCCCAAGAGTGAACGCATCAAGAAGAAATCCTGGAAGCCGGGCAATATGCTGGCGCCGGTCCCCGCGGTCCTGGTGAGCTGCGGGGCCGCAGAGGGGTCGAAGCCGAACCTGATCACCATCGCCTGGGTCGGCAGCGTGTGCAGCGACCCGCCCATGCTCTCGATCTCGGTCCGCCCCGAGCGGTATTCCCACGGCATCCTCCAAGCCACACGCGAGTTCGTGGTGAACGTCCCCTCCGTTCAACAGGCCAGGGCGACGGACTGGTGCGGGATGGTTTCCGGCCGCAAGGCGGACAAGTTCGCCGCCATGGGGCTGACACCGGCCCCGGCCTTGAAGGTCAAATGCCCGATTGTCCTGGAGTGCCCGCTCAACATCGAGTGCCGGGTTCAGAAAACACTGAATCTGGGCTCCCACACCCTGTTCCTGGCGGAGGTCGTCGCCGTGCAGGTGCACACCGGCTTGGTCGATGCGAAGGGGCGACTGCGGGTGGAGGACGCCGGCCTGCTGGCGTTCGCCCATGGGGAGTATTTCGCGCTGGGCCGCAGCCTGGGACGCTTCGGCTTTTCCGTGCGAAAACGCCGTCGCAAAACATAGACGGCAGCGCCGGCCCCATCCCGACCATGGCGTACCGGTAAGCCGGGGGGCTGACAAACGGGGCAGGCGATAAGCGGCGGGTTACTACTCAACTATCTCAAATCGCTTTTAACTACGAAATACGCGAACGGCGCGAAAAGGGGACGAAACGCTATTGTTTAAGGACGAAAGTCAAGGGGACAGCGGCTTCGCCTTTTCGCGCATCTCGTAGTGCCCTTTCCCTTAAAAACCTTCAGTCTTCCGCCTTCGGTCTGTTTACCTGAGCAGTTACAGCAGCGCGTCAGCGCCGGCCAAGCCTGCGGTACAGGCCGATCAGGTAATACACCGCACAGGCCCAGATGGCGCTGTTTGCCGCCATGGGGACGTAGACCCAGTTTCCCGGAAACCACTCGCGCGGGTAGAGCGCCAACGTGACCAAGGGAAAATGGAGCAGCTTCGTTGCGCGCACCAACAGAGTAATGGCCAGCCCGGGGCCATCGGCAGTCCCCGCCGCCTGCGCCGTCAGGGCCATGGTGAGCGGAAGGATGAGATTGCTCAAGCCGAAATGGACTCCAGCGATTCCGAGCCACGCAAGCAACTTGGTCCTAACGCAGAAGTTCATGGGCAACTATCCTTATTCCAATCATTCTGTTTTACATTTTGACTTGACTTCATACCACCCATTCATGTAGGGAGCAATTAATCCGTTTTGTCATGGATTCATCGCTTCTGCCCCTGCCCAACTTTATGAGGAATCGGCCAGAGTCATCCGGTTTTAGCCAACGTCCACTTTACCAAACAGCAAGGAGGTAATTGAACATGCGCCGAGGAAAAGTCTTCTGCATCTTTCTTTGCGGTGTGTTGACAGTCTCCCTGGTACTGGCGGTCGGAACGGCCCTCGCGCAACCGGTGAGCATCGATGCCAAGACACTCAAAAAACTTCAGGAAACTATTGATCAGCAGCAACTGCTGATGCAAAAACAAACCCAAGAGCTAAAATCCCAATCAGAAATGCTCAATTCGCTGCAGAAACAGGTGAACGATCTGAGCAACAAGGCGTCGGAGGCCAAGACTCAGGCCGCCCAGGCCCAATCCACGGCCCAACAGGCGTCCGAGACCGCTCAGAAGGCGGCAACCCCACAGCCCACTGTCACCTCTGGGCAGGAACGCGTCAAACTCGCCGTCTCCGGGCAGGTCAACCGGGCCGTGAACATCGCTGATGACGGGAAAAACACTGCGGCCTATTACGTCGACAACGACGCTTCCAACAGCCGGGTCCGTTTTGTCGGCACCGCCAAGATGACGGACGATTTGACCCTCGGCTCGCGGATTGAGGTGGCCTTCGCTCCGGATGAGTCCTCGCAGGTATCCCAGAACAACGAATCACCCGGGGACTTCATCAACGAGCGCTGGGCGGAAGCCTCGCTCGCCAGCAAATCCTACGGAAAAATATCGCTCGGCAAAGGCGATACGGCTTCCAACAACACGGCCGAGGTCGACCTGTCCAGGACCGATGTGGTCCAGTACGCGAGTATTGAAGGGATCGCCGGCGGCATGCTGTTCCGCCAGAGCAGCGGGAACCACAATCTGACCGCCATCAAGGTTTCGGATGCGTTCAGCGACCGGGACGGCTTGAGCCGCCAGTCGCGGGTCCGCTACGACACTCCCAGCTTTTACGGCTTCAGCCTTGCCGGCTCCGCCGTGACCAACCAGCGCGCGGATGCAGCCCTGTTCTGGGGCGGGCAGGGCTACGGCTTTCACGCCGCCGGCGCCGCAGCCATCTCCAACCCCAACCAGGACAACACCAACTACCAGTACGACGGCTCTTTTTCCATCCTGCACGTGAAGACGGGGCTGAACCTTACGGTTTCTGCCGGCTTGCTGGATCGCGACAACCAGGGCGACCCCACCAATCTTTGGATCAAACCGGGGTGGATCGCAAATTTCTTTGACTTCGGCTACACGGCCTTTGCCGTGGACTACGACCGATCCTTGAATTTGCCCACCGGAACCGACAACGGGTATTCGGTCGGTGCGGCGGTGGTGCAGTCACTCGACAAATTCGGGACCGAACTTTACCTGCAGTATCGGCTGTACTCATTGGATCGGGGCTCCAACCCAAGTGTTGAAAACATGAACGTTGGCACCGTCGGAGCAAGGATCAAGTTCTGATGATTATCTTGGACAAACTTCGCTCGGGTGTCCGGTTGTTCGCGGCGTTACTACTGGTGTGTATTTTTTTCACGGGCTGCAGCGGCATAACACCCTACCAGCCCCGCAACAATCGGGAAGAAGGACCGAAAAAAGGTGCATTTACCGGATCCAGGGGAGAGTTTGTTATCCTCGTACCGGATGAACCTGCAAAAGAAGAGGACACCGCGAAGAAGACTTCGGAGGAAACGCCGAAGAACAAATAGCTGCTGGGTGACGACAGCTTGTGCGTCCTCCTTTACTTCTCCGGGTCCAGAGCCGCCCTCGCCTTTACGACGTCAGCAGTTATCAAGGCAACGTTTAAAAGCGGGGGCGGCACCCCATGTTTGTCCGCTTGAGGTTCCCCGTTCAGCCGCACGTCCCCCTATTCATCCGATCGCCCGAAAGAGCCTCATTTGAGAAAAGGGTCGATGACCAGGCGCGCGCCGTCCGTGGTGATGCGGATGGCCCCGTTGCGGTCGGTGCGGTAGATCCGCGCCCCGATGGACGCATAGCGCTCGAGCGTCTGTGCGTGAGGAATGCCGGAACCCGGCCGGTCGGCGCAAGAAATGAGCACCGCCTGCGGCGCCACCGAGGATACGAACTCCTCGGAGCTCGATGTCCGGCTGCCGTGGTGGGGTGCCACCAGCACCCGGCTCTTCAGCCGGTCGCCGGCCATCGCCACCAGCTCTTTTTCCGCCGGCCGCATGATGTCCCCCGGCAGCAGGATCGAAACCTCCCCGAAGGAAAAACGCGTGACGAGGCTGTTGTTGTTTTCATCGCGGCGGAAGCGCTCGGTCTCCCGGCGCGCGAGAAAATCCGCGGGCGGATAGAGCACCTCCAGCCGGACGCCGTTGATGGTGGATTCCCGGG
>JBFYWS010000225.1:0-9598 GCA_041310935.1 Desulfobacteraceae bacterium
TACCTGGCTACGAACTGCCCGGACAAGGCTTTCGCATAGCCGGCATCCGCCAGGAAATAGATGGGACCACCCGGGGCCTCGATCACAAAAGCACCCCACAGGGCTTCACGCCGGTCAAAGAGGCTGCGGGCCGACCAGTGCTGCATCGGTTCGAGCGTAAAGCGCACCTGGCGGTTCAGCTCAAAGCTCTCCCCCCAATCCAGCGCCTTGACCCGCATTCCGGGGATGGCTCCGAGCATGATGGCATCGTTGCCGAGGGGGGTCAGCACCAGCGGGTTGAAAGCCTTGAACAGGCGCTCGAGAGTCGGCAGGTCCAGGTGATCGTAGTGGTTGTGGCTCACCAGCACCACGTCGATGGGGGGCAGATCTTCGAACCGGACACCGGGGGCGGCGACCCGCTTCGGTCCGGCAAAGCTCAGCGGGCTGGCCCGCTCCGACCAGATCGGATCGGTCAGAATGTTCAGCCCCTGGGTTTGCAGCAGCACGGTGGCGTGCCCAACATAGGTCACCCGGAGGGTGCTGTCGGGAACCCTCGCAGGAGGTATTGAGGGGGTAACCGGTACAGACTCGGGCCATGGGCCGCGATCGGCGGTCAGGCGCCACTTGAGGAATCTCCCGAAGCTGTCGGGCATCGGCGCCCAGGGGTTGTCGAACTTCCGACCGTCGAAGTGAGTGGTCACCGGCCCGCTGTAATACCTGTTGCTGCATCCGGCAAAGAGCAGGACAGCCAGCAGCCAGAGAAACGATTGTGCCACCTTCGGCAAGAGCCGTTGCATATTCAACCTTCGCTCAACACTAATTAGATTGACCCGCATAAGACGGCGAATTCTTTGTTCCTGTCCGTACAAAACACCTTCAGAGAAGCGTTTATCTCGGCTGCCAATGCAGACGAAATGATAGCCAAACAGCTGAAAACGGCTCCAGGTGCGCCCGTATTAAGCATTGAAATCAAGCTCTCTTGCCAGAACGGCGAGGCAGTGGAATATAGGTTGACCTACGTTCACCTGGGCCTGCTGAAATTTTACAGCAGGGTCCGGTACAACCCCTCTTTCAGAAACCTGCCGTAACGTTAAAACGCGATACCTTTCAATTAAACAGCATCTCAACCTCGTAGGCGTCCTCGACTATCTTCGTTGTCATTTTGCCGCATTTCTGGGCCAGTTTCAACATCGTGGGGTTTCCGACCAGGATGTCCGCTGTGAAACCTTTGACGCCTTTTGATTGGGCAAATTTGGCCATCCGGTGTTGAAGCATAGTACCCAAGCCCAAGCCCTGCCATTCATGCAGGATCATGTAAGCAACATCCGCCATGTTGTTCGATGGATCCACTACGTAAAACGAACTGCCGATGATCTTCTCATTTTCTCTTTCCCCATGGGTCACGACAAAGGCCATCTCTTTGTCGTAATCGACATTGCACAGATGTTCCGCCTGCGAGACGGAAAGGGATTTCAACCCGGAAAAAAAGCGCGTGTAAACATCTTCCGGCGGTAGCTGGTAAAAAATTTCCTGGAGGCCGCGCACGTCGCTTGCCCGTGAAGGACGGATAACGACATTTGAGCCGTTTTTCAGCGTGTAATCCCGCTCTTCTTGATCGGGATATCGGCACGGGTGGGTGTCTCCGATCTTGCATTTCAGGTCCTGCCCCTCCCGCACGTACCCCATCCGCCGCGCCTCGTCCAGCAGTTCGGCGCGGAAGGAGGGATGGGCGATTTCGATCAAGGCCAGCGCCTTTTCCCGTATGGACTTGCCGAACAGGTAAGCGGTCCCGTACTCAGTAATGACGTAGTGCACGTCTGACCGGGGGATGGTGACGCCTTCTCCCTCGCGCAAAAGGTGGCGGATTCTGGACTCCTTGCCGTTCTCCGTGGTGGAGGCGAGGCAAATGATCGGCTTCCCTCCCGGTGAATTGGCGGCCCCCCGCATGAAGTCGAGCTTTGCCGACACCCCGCCGTAGAACTCGCCGCCGAATTGATCGGAGCACACCTGTCCCATGAGGTCGACCGCCTGCGCCTGTGTGACGGACACCATTTTGTTGTTTTTGCTGATAACCGCTGGATCGCATACGTATTCGATCGGGTGGAAGGCAAACAGGGGGTTGTTGTCGATCAGGTCGTAGAGCCGCTGCGTGCCCAGGCAGTAGCTGGTTACGATTTGCCCGCGGTGGATCGATTTTGCCTGGCCGGTGATGATACCCCTCTCGATCAAATCGACAATGGAGTCGCAGATGACATCCGAATGAATGCCAAGGTCGCGGCGGCCGTCAATATACCGCAGCATTTCATTGGGGATTCGACCCAGACCGACCTGGAGCGTGGACCCGTTGTCGATGAGGCGGGCTACGTTGCGCGCGATGTGCTCGGCAACGGCATCGTCGATCGGCGGATACAGGTACTCTAAAACCGGTTCATCCACGACGACCGCCTTGTCGATTTTATCCATCGACAGGTAGGTGTCACCGCACGTGCGCGGCATATTCGGATTGAGTTCGGCAATAACCGTTCGGGCCTGTTGTATAAACGAATGGGTGACATCAGCGGAAACCCCGAGGCTCACAAAACCGTGCTTGTCCGGCATGGTAACCTGAATCAGGGCCGCATCGGCGGCGAACACGCCTTTTTTGACAAGATGGGGCACGTGGGCGATGGAGATCGGTATGTAATCCCCCTTACCCTGCTTGATAATTTCCCGCATGTCGTTGTCGACGAAAAACGCCTTGTGAAAGAATCTTGTTTGCAGGCCTCCCGCATGCATGGGGATGGCACCCTGGACCAGGAAATGATAGATCTGCACGTCGTCAAGGACTTTATCCAAATTTTCCAGTGCCAGGGCCAGCGTGCGCGGGGTGGCACATCCCGTCCCCAGAAAGATTCGATCGCCTGATTTAATCATGGAAAGCGCGTTTTCAGGCGTGGTGATCTTGTCCTTGTAACGGGACAGCCCATCCGGTAACACGGATCGATCCGCGGGGCTGACCGGACGCGCTCGGCCAAGGATGTTTCTGATTGAAAATTTACCTTCCATAATGCGCTCCTCAACGGCTGCCCGCTAAGACCATGCACCAGAATGGCTGTAGCCGGTATGCCGACTGGGTTCTACTTAGATGTCGTATGGGCTGCATCGCGAGGCAGCTTAAACTCCCCCGAGAGGACTGTGGGGGACGAATACCACTCCTGTGCGACGAATGCCTAAAAGCCTAATGCCATTGTGTGGCAAGTCAATAGGTCGATTCGTCCGGGAGGGCGGGTGCAAAATTGGGGCGGGCTGGTCTCGAAGCTGTGAACATACAGCAGATTCAATTGGCAGTTATAGAAAACTACAGGTTTAGTTCGAGTCGGCGGGGTTGGTCGGTCAATAACGTCTTTAGATAGTTCGCTATCTCAAGCTCGGGATTTCTGCGATACGTCGGATGCTGTACGAAACACCACAATCTGAGAATAAATGATCAGTTCGACCTGATCACCCGCCTTGAGTTTGAGATCTTTTACCGACTCTGTTGTCAGCACTGATGCCATTTCATGGGGTTGCGTCACAGCGAATTTAACCAAGGACATTATGTCCCCCTTCTTGACGCTTTTGACCTTTGCCTGGATCTTGTTCCGTGCACCGTATTTCATGCTCTCCTCCTTTCGGTTTGGGATGGATAACGGGCCTCGATGGCTTTCGCCTCCGCTAATGGTTAGTGGTTGGTGTTTAGTGTTTGCTCTTTGGTGCGCCTAAAGAGATTATCACACCACCCGGATGATCTCTTCCGGACCGGGCATCACGTCGCCGATCTCAGCGGATGAGGGGACCCCGGCATCGGCCAAGGCCTTCAGGAGGGCGCCGGCCTGGGCGCCGCTCACGCTGATCAGAAGCCCGCCCGAGGTCTGGGGGTCGAAGAGCACATCCCTTAGCGGCCGGCCGACGGCGTCGCCAAAGGCGACCATCGCCTCGCGGAACTCCCTGTTTTTGTGTGCGCCGGCCGGGATCAGCCCCATCGATGCATATTCCAACGCTTCTGGAAAGACCGGCACCTGGTTCGAAAAGAGCCGCACCCCGCTTCCGGATCCGCTCACCATTTCGGCCAGGTGGCCCAGAAGCCCGAAGCCCGTCACATCGGTGCAGGCGTGCACATCGAAACGGGCCATGACCTCGCCGGCGGTGCGATTGAGCGCGGCCATGAGGCGCGTGACCTGCTCGACGAGCTCCGGCGGCGCCATGGCGGCCTTGACGGCGGTGTTCACGATTCCCGTGCCGAGGGGCTTGGTCAGGATCAGCCGGTCGCCGGGCTTGAGGTTCTTCTTGGTCAGGATGCGATCCGGGTGAACGAACCCGGTGACCGAGAGGCCGTATTTGAGCTCCTTGTCCTCGATGCTGTGTCCGCCCACTAGGACCACGCCGGCCTCCGTCATCTTGTCGAGGCCGCCCTGGATGATCTGCCGCAGGATGGACAGGTCCATATCCTTGACGGGGAAGGCCACCAGGTTCATGGCGGTCTTGGGGACCCCGCCCATGGCGTAAACGTCGCTCAGCGCGTTGGCGGCCGCGATCTGCCCGAACCAGTAAGGGTCGTCCACGACCGGGGTGAAGAAATCAACGGTTTGGATCAGGGCCAGGGTGTCGGACACCCGGTACACCCCGGCATCGTCGGCCCGTTCCAGTCCCACAAGGACATTCTCGTTCGTCGGGATGTGGATCCCGCACAGCGCCCGGTCCAGGTCCCCTGGAGCCAGCTTGGAGGCTCACCCGGCGCCGGCAACGGTGGTGGTCAGACGGATGGTTTGATCGTTTGAAGTGTAACCCATCGCAACGCAACCTCCGTGGTCGACTGCGGGTAGAATTCTGCTCGAATCGCTTATGTATCGCTTCCAGCAAAGGGACAGGCTAGTTCCTGCGCGGCATAATCATGCGCTTCCCCGCAAAAAGGACAGGGAGAGGTCAACTTCACCCGCGCATCCAAATAGCGACGCCCCGCGGCATCGCATGCGACCCCGCGGTTTTCAATGATGATAAAATCCGCGCTGGAAAACGACGCCAGCCGATGGGGGCAGACAAAGACAAACTCCATTTATGGCTCCGCTTCACCGCTGCCGGACATCATCGCAAGCACTCAGGGCATTTCAAGCACTTGGGCGAGGGCCTGTGGAACGCATGCGATAATATCGCTCACCTGGGTCATTGGCGTGGGGGCGGCCAAGCAGCCAGCCAGGCGATTTGCGCGCGCCGCCAAGGTCGCCGCCCGCTTCAACTCAATCCCGCCGGCCGCCAGGGCCGAAACAATGCCGGTCAGCGTGTCCCCGGTGCCGCCGATCGGCTCCAACGCCTCCTCCGCCGGTTGGTCGACGGCGGCGAGAACGCCCTGAGCTCCGGCCACGTAATCCACCTTCCCCTTTACCAGGAGCAGGCGGGCGGCGTTTTTGTAGCGATAGGCGCGGGCGATCAGATCCGGGACCTTCTGTTCTTCATGCAGAATGAAGCCCCGAGTGTAAAACGGGTGGGGCGCTTGGTCATCGGCCAAGAACGCCAATTCTCCCGCATCCGGGGTGAACAGATCGTACTCTTCCGCCATGCCGCTCATCTTGGCGGCATACATGTAACCGGCATCCGCGATCAGCAGGGGCCGCCGCCGCATCTCCCCGATGGCGAAGAGCACGCGGTTGTGCCAGTCCACATCGGGCTGAAGATAGTGGAAGGTCAACACCCCCCAATCGGCGTGGGGTAGATGCCGCACCAGATGATCGTAAAGACCGCGGCTGCCCTCTCCCAGGCCGATGTCGCCGGCCAGGTAGACATACGGAGCGGGGCGACCGATCGCTTCCAGCGTCTTGATGGCAGCCGCGATCAAGGCTGGGGTTCCACGGTTTATCGGCACGCTATGGCCTTCGACCCGGATGGCCTTCCCCTGCAGCTTGGCTTGCCCTCCGACCAGCGGAAACCGGAGGTCGGGAACTGTTCCTACGATGGCAAGCACCGGCGTCTGACCTCCTCGTAGGCAAGCTGCAGCGCATAGCCGCAGAGGGTGTGCCCGATTCGCCGCGGTTCCGGTGCATCGGCAAGCGATCGGCCCACCATCTCCTGGGCGAGATAGGGGATATCCGGGCAGCCGCCCCCGGATACGTTTACAATCAGGCCGGTCTGCCTGTCCACGGTCAGCTTCATGTTGGCTGCGCGTACCATCAGAAACCTTCCAAAATCCTTTACGTGGAAGAGATCCACCGGCTGCAGCAGCGGGCCGGTGACCGGAACCGTTTGCAAGGGGTGAAGGCCGACCTCTTCCAGGGTGCGCAGAACCGCCAACTCCTCGATCAGCGGAAATTCGATCACCAGGTCGCAGCCGGTGCGGATTTCAGGCGGCGGCCCCTTGACCCGAATGCTCCAGCCGGCGGCCTTGAGCGTGTTTTCGGCCCGGATCACCTCGCTGGTGTTTTCGAAGACGAGGATGCCGGTCCCAACGCCCTGCACGGCGGCAGTGGGCGATCCTACCTTTTTCTTTAAAAATTTCAACACAGCCGGTGGTTCACTCCTTCTGAATGGCGATACGGTAACCTTCGCCGTCCGGCTGAACGTCCTTGACATCCCAGCCCTGGCTGGCCGCCGCCCGACTGACATTCTCCTTGGAGGTGTCGGTGTCCACCAGAATCTCAATCCGCCCCTTGCCCAGTTTTTTCATCTCCCCGAGTGAGAGCAAAACCGGCTGGGGGCACGAAAGCCCGCGCGCGTCAACGGTCGTCATCTCTTCCTCCCTGCGGTCAATTCGTTTTCGGTCTCATGGTAAATCCGATGAATAGACAAACGGCAAGCCCGACCACCACAGCGGCAATCCCATGCGGCCCGATTCCATCAGGTGAGCTTGCCAAACCAAAATTGTGGGAAATGCCGGCGCCGACGATCATCCCGATGACAAATACGGCGGCGTCGCCATCGCCTTCACCGGCCAAGAACAACTGCCGGCCGGGGCATCCCCCCGCAAAGGCAAAGGCCAGGCCGGCGACGGTCATGCCAGCAAAATTCCAAAGCCCCATCGTGTGTGACACCGGCTGCTTCTCAAAGCCGGGGTGGAACTGCCCCAGTATCAGGTTTGCCACGAACGCCGCCGCCAGCAAGGCCAAAAGACCCGTGAACAAGTGCACCTGCTTGAAAAGAATCAGGTCGCGAAAAGCGCCCATGGTGCAGAAGCGGCTGCGCTGGGCCAGAAAACCGATGGCCAGCCCGACCACCAGCGAAATGATCAGAGGGGCATGCATCGAACCGGGGCCCTTCACGCTGTAAAAGAGCACCCCGCTTTGGGGCTGTTCGGGGATCTGCGGAAAAACCATCATAAGGACCAGAAAACCAAGCATCATCAGCGGCATCAACCACCCCGCGGAAGCATAGGTTTTATTAGACCGCCCCAGGTTGTACCCCCCCTTCAGGAAAAAGGTCCCGATCCATATGCCGAAGATCAGGCCGGCAAGGCCGAAAATGGCGTTACCGTCCCCGCCCGCCAACCGCAGCAGGGCGCGCCACGGGCATCCCAGGAAAACCAGTGCCCCGATCATGGCGAAAACGCCCAGGGTGAACCGCACAAACGGGGCCGAACCGGCCCGGGGGCGGAATTCTTTGAACAGGTATGCGGCGATCAAGGACCCCAGGACGAAGCCGATGATCTCGGGCCGCATGTACTGAACCACCGCGGCCCGGTGCAGTCCGATGGCACCCGCTATGTCGCGATCGAAGCAAGCGACACAGATGCCCATGTTCGCCGGGTTTCCCCACTTTTGAAGCAAAGCGGCGAACAGCCCGATAAAAACCCCGACGCCGATGATGCCCCAACGCGTTGCCAGAATGTTTTTGACCGCTGCCATGGTTTGTCTCCCTCCTCTGATGTTCTTCCGATGCGCGGGTTGCTATGCCTTTCATTACCGCATCTCATCAGCCTGGATCAAATTCATATTTTCTATTTATTTTTGCCAATGGCGCAGAAAGAACCAATACGATAGGGTACCATGCTATCTCCATGATCACGACCGGCCACAACCTGACCGTCCACACCCGGGCCATGATCCGCGGCTGGGAGGAGGTCGCGGAGCGCGACGCGATCGAGGAGTGGGAAATCAAATCGCGGGTCAAGACCACCGCCTGATCCAAACAAACCGGGGGAAGCCGCACACCCGCGACTTCCCCCGGTGCCTTCCTGTGAAACGCCTTCTCTCCTTTAAAAATCCAAGGAGTCCCTAAAATTCTATTAATCGCCGATATACGTAACAAATGGTAATTTCAAATTTCAACAGATAATCTTTCATCGGATAATGCCTGACGCGGAAATATGGAAGACAGCGACCTGAAATACTCGCGTACTATCGTGTACGCACCGGTTTCAGCTCACGGGGTGCCTTGCCATCTGGCGTGATTATGTTCAGTCGGTCAACCCGATGCGCTTGAGCTTTTCGCGCAGGGTCTTGCGGTCGATGCCCAAGATTTTTGCGGCCCGGCTCTTGTTGCCTTTTACTTTTTCCAGTACGTGCCGCACGTACTCGGCTTCCACCTGCTCCAGGGTCCTGTCCAGTCCGCGTTCTTCGGCAAAGCACTCGGAGCGTATGCCAGCGGGAAGGTCCGGGGCGTCGATGATATCTCCCTCCGTCATAGCCATAAGCCGCTGAACCAGGTTTTCCAGCTCCCGGACATTCCCCGGCCAGGGGTAGTCGCGCAGAATCCTCAGGGTGCGATCCGTGTACGACGGCGTCGGTTTACCCATTTCCTGCGCATACTTGGCGCTGAAATGCCGTATCAGCAGCAGGACGTCGTCGCCGCGTTCGCGCAGGGGGGGCAGTACGATGTGGATGACGTGCAGGCGATAGTACAGATCCTCCCGGAACCGGCCGCTCTTGATGAGGTCCTGGAGATTTTTGTTGGTGCCGGCGATGATGCGGACATCGACTTTTTGCGGCTTGGCCGAGCCGACCATGCAGATTTCCTTTTCCTGGAGCACTCGCAGCAGCTTCACCTGCATCGTCAGGCTGGTTTCGCTGACCTCGTCCAGAAAAATCGATCCGCGGTGGGCGGTTTGAAAAAACCCGGCCCGGGATTCCGTGGCCCCGGTGAAGGATCCCTTGACGTGGCCGAAGAGTTCGCTTTCCAGAAGGCTTTCCGGGATGCCCCCGCAGTTGACCGGGACGAACGGATGTGAGACCCGGCTGCTTTTGTAATGGATCGCCCGGGCCACCAGTTCCTTTCCCGTTCCGCTCTCACCGCTGATCAGGACATTCGCCTTGACCACCGCCGTTTTTTCGATGGCCTCGAAGATCCCGCGCATGCGCTCGGATGCGCCGATGATTCCGGAAGCGGCAGCGGGCGCAGCAACGGGCTCCGAGTTGCCGAGGCTGCGCTGGCGCTGCTTGGCGAGGACGGTTTGCACCGCATCGAGAAGCTCGCTTTTCGTGAACGGTTTGGCGAGGTAGTCGTCCGCCCCCAGGCGGACAGCCTCCACCGCGCTGCCGATGGACGGGTAGCCGGTGATCATGAGGATGCCGATATCCTTGAAGTTGTCCCGGATGTGGCGAATGAGCTCCAGTCCGCTGGTCTTGGGCATTTTCATATCCGTGATGACCAGATTGAAAGGGGTCTCCTTGAGCAGGCG
>JBFYWS010000229.1:0-4299 GCA_041310935.1 Desulfobacteraceae bacterium
TTTTCCGATTTCAACACGATCAACGCTTCCGGCAAGGCCGTCCTGCCGGGCTTCGTCGACTCCCACACCCACCTGGTCTTCGGCGGCTACCGCGCAGACGAGTTTGCCTGGCGACTCCAGGGCGACAGCTACATGGACATTTTGCAACGCGGCGGCGGGATCCTCAGCACCGTGGCCGCCACCCGCGGCGCTGCACGCGAGGATCTGGTCCAGTCGGGGTTGAAGCGGCTGGATTCCATGCTGGCCTTCGGGGTCACCACCGTCGAGGCCAAGAGCGGCTACGGACTGGACCGCGCAACCGAGATCAAGCAGCTCGAGGTCATGGCCGATCTGAACCGACTGCACCCGCTCGATGTCGTGCCGACCTTCATGGGGGCCCATGCGGTGCCGCCCGAATTCAAGGGACGGGAGGATGCCTACATCGATTTTGTGCTCGCCGACGTCGTGCCGGAGGTTGCCTCGCGCAAGCTGGCCGAGTTCTGCGACGTGTTCTGCGAGAAGAAGGTGTTCTCTGTAGAGCAGTCCCGGCGGTTGTTGACGCGCGCTGCCGCATCGGGTTTGAAAGCGAAACTGCACGCGGATGAGATCGTCCAGTTGGGCGGCGCGGAACTCGCAGCGGAGATCGGGGCGGTTTCGGCCGATCACCTGCTGCACGCCTCCGAGGACGGGATTCGTGCCATGGCCGGGGCCGGTGTCGTCGCGACCCTTCTGCCGGCCACGGCCTTCAGCCTCAGGGAGCCCTATGCCCGCGGCCGGTTCATGATCGACGCCGGCTGCGCCGTGGCCCTGGCGACCGACTTCAACCCCGGCAGCTGCTTTTGCGAATCGATCCCGCTGATCGCGGCACTGGCTGCCCTTTACATGAACCTCACGCCCGAGGAAATCGTGACGGCGCTCACCCTCAACGGTGCCGCCGCCCTGGGGCGGGCGGACCGCATCGGCAGCCTCGAGCCCGGCAAACAGGGCGACGTGGTCATTCTTGAAAGCCCGTCCTACCGGTTCATCCCTTATCACATCGGCGTGAGCACGGTGGAGAAGGTGATCAAGAGCGGAACGCTCGTCTTCGACAAACTCAAGCGTGATGACCTCGCGATTAAAAAGTAGACGCGATGACTTCGTAGGAAGCCCACGTTCAAGGCGCGCGAGCACCCTCCGAGCAAGGCGTACTCCCCGTACGCCGCAGTCCGCCTGAGGCGGACGGGAAGAAGCGCAATCCGCCGCAGGCGGAAAATTGGGCTTCTTGCGAAGCCATCCATCAAGGAGAATGCCGATGCTGAAGGACCTGAGCATAGTCGACTATCTCGCGAAAACCGCATCCGGAGATCCTCTTCCCGGCGGCGGCAGTTGCGCCGCCTTGAATGCCGCGCTGGCCGCGGCATTGACCGAGATGGTGGCGCACCTCACCACCGGCCGCAAAGGCTTCGAGGCGGTCGACGCCGAAATGCGCGCGGTGGCGCAGAAGGCCGCGGGCTTTCGCTCCAAGCTCACGGCGGACATCGACCGTGATGCGGATGCCTACACTCAGGTTCTGGCGGCATTCAAGCTGCCGAAGGCAACCGACGCCGAAAAGGCCGCGCGCACCCGGGCTGTCCAGCAGGCCTTCCAGCAGGCGGCCCTCGTCCCGCTGGGGGTCGCCCGGGACGCCGTGGCGATCATGGATCTTGGCCGCACGGTCATATCGAAAGGCAACCCCAACGCCGCCTCCGACGGGGCGGCCGGGGTGCTTGCCGCCCGCATGGCCGCGCGGGCTGCGGTCTACAACGTCCGGATCAACCTCGGCTCCATCCAGGACGAGGCGTTCACCACCGAACTGCGCCGCGAAGCCGACCGGCTCGAAGCCGAAGCCGACAGGCTGGAAGGCGAGGCCCTGAACCAGCTGAAGCTGTGAGTGGGCAACTCAATGACTAAAATTATGGAAGAGAGAAATCATTGACGGAATCCGAATTGGCAATTTTAGGCAATCTGTATCATTTCAGTCTTTTTTTCTTTCTCACTCGAAACTCGCAACTTGTAATTCGCAACTATCTCTAACTGTCCTTTTAGGCACTTTAGGCACTATAGCTCACTTTAGGCATTGCACCTGATGCAGCTATTCATTGAACAGCTATTGAACGGCCTCGCGACGGGATCGGTCTACGCCCTGGTCACGCTGGGCCTGGCGCTCGTCTACGGGATCATGCGCATCCTGCACGTCGCCCACGCGGCGGTCTACACCATCGGCGCCTACGTGGGGCTGCTGTTTTTCGACCTCACCGGCAGCCTCTTCCTGGCCGTCCTGGGGAGCATGGCCGTCTGTTCCCTGGTGGGGGTTGCGATCGAGCGTTTCGTTTACTTCCCCCTGCTGAAATACCCGCCCTTCGTGCCCCTGATCGCGAGCATCGCGATCCTGTTGTCCGTCGAGGAGTTGTGCCGGTTGATCGCCGGGCCCCAGATTCTCACGTTCAACGCCACGCTGCCGTTTCCGGAATTTCACATGGCCGGCGTCACGGTAACCTCCACGATCACCGCGGTGTACTGCATCACCGCTGCGGTGCTCCTGTTGCTCTGGTTCATCACGACGAAAACCGAGCTGGGACTGGCCATGCGGGCGGCCTCCCAGGACATGGCCGTCGCCGATGCCATGGGAATCAACAGCCACCTGATCGTGAGCATCACTTTCGTCATCGGCTCGGCCATCGCGGCGGTTGCCGGGATCCTGGTAGGCATTTACTTCAACCAGGTCTATCCGACCATGGGCGCCATCCCGGCTTACAAGACGCTCGCCCTCATCGTGGTCGGCGGCCTGGGTTCGGTGCCCGGCGCGGTCGTCGCATCGCTGCTGCTCGGGATGGCGGAAACGCTTCTCATCGGTTACGCGAACATCCCACTGCCCCGGGATGCGCTTGCGTTCATCGCCATGATCGGCGTACTCATGTGGCGGTCCCAGGGGCTGCTGGGCTCGCGTTGAGGAGGCCGTTTGAGCGGATATCTGATCACACTCGGCACCATCATCGCCATCAACGGCATCGTGGCCTGCGGCCTCAACGTCATCGTGGGCTTCGCAGGTCAGATCTCCCTGGGGCATGCGGCGTTCTTTGGAATCGGCGCTTACACGGCCGCACTGCTGGCCACCAAGGCCGGGCTGTCGTTCTGGGCGGCATTGCCGCTGGTAGTTGCGGTCAGCGCCCTCATCGGGCTGCTCTTGGGCATCCCGAGCCTGCGGGTGCGCGAGGACTTCCTGGCCATTACCACGATCGGGATCAATTTTATCGTGGAGGCGATTTTCAACAACTTCGAATTCTTTGGCGGTGCACTGGGGATCGGCGGGATTCCGCGGGTGGAGCTGTTCGACCTCAAGCTCCGAGGCACGGAGTTTCTGGTTCTGTGCCTCTTTTTCCTCGTCGTCGTGATGGTGGTCTGCTGGTGGCTCACGCGCTGCTGGGCGGGGCTAGCCTGCTTCGCCCTGCGGGAGGAGGAGACGGCCGCCGCCAGCGTGGGGATCTCCCCGGTGCGCTTCAAGCTCCTGGCGTTCGTGCTCGGGACCGCCATGGCGGGGTTGGGCGGGGCGCTGTATGCCCATTTCATGCGCTTCATTTCGGCCTCTGATTTCGCTTTCCCCTTGTCGGTCTCGCTGTTGAGCATGGTCGTGGTGGGAGGCATGGGAACACTGTGGGGGCCGATCCTGGGTGCGTGCATCATCGGGGTCCTGCCCGAGGTCTTCCGGCCCCTCGTCGATTACCGCATCCTTTTCTACACCATGCTGCTTCTGCTAATGATCCGCTTCCAGCCCGGCGGGCTTTTGGGAGAAAACAGCGCAGCGCGGCAGGTGCTGGCGAAAATGCGGCCCGGGGGTACGTCATGAACCGGCCGCTGCTCGAAATCGCCGAACTGTCCAAGCACTTCGGCGGGCTCCGGGCCGTGGACGGCGTCAGTTTCGACATCCAGCGGGGCGAGATCCTGGGGTTGCTCGGGCCGAACGGCGCCGGCAAAACGGTCTGCTTCAACCTGGTCTCCGGCGTCTACAAACCCACCGCGGGGCGAATTTCCTTTGACGGGCAGCGCACCGACGGGCTTTTGCCCCACGTGATCGCGGGTCTCGGCATCGGCCGCACCTTCCAGATCGTGAAGCCCTTCGGCCACCTGACCGTTCTCGAAAACGTCCTCGCGGCCCGCGGCATCGCCCACTACCGCCATCTGCCCAACATCTGGTCGAGCTGGAAGACCTCCGCCGAGCGCCGGGAGGCCCTGAGCCTGCTCGAACGGGTGGGGCTCTCCGACCTGGCTGAACGCCGGGCCGGACTTTTGCCGCTGGGGAACCTG
>JBFYWS010000257.1:0-7045 GCA_041310935.1 Desulfobacteraceae bacterium
TCGTAGGGGACCCGGTACGAGCGGTAGATCATGTTGATCTTCAACATCTTGCCCCAGTAGGGGCTGATGTATTCCCAGACGATGTCGTGCCCGGCGGTGACCTCGATGATGCGGCCGCCGGAGCCTTCGGTGATCAGGGTGTTGCCGTTCGGCAGGCGCTGGGCCGAGCTGATGAAGGGGCTGTAAAACCGGTTGGCGTCCACCGGGAAAGGCAGCCCCGCCTCGACCGGGGTGTACTGCCAGACGACTTTCAGCGAGACCGGGTCGATCTCCAGCACCCGGGAATAGTCCCGCAGGGCATTGCGGAAGCCTGTCGGCGATCCGGGATTCGGAGAGCCGTAGCCTGCCCAGCCGCCGTTGTCGAAGATCAGGATGTTGCCCGCGCCGGGCAGGCCCCGTGGAATCATGTGGGAGTGATGCTGTCCGATGATCCAGCCCAGCTGCCGCAGCGCGGGGGTCTCGTCGTAGTTCGGCCCGAGCCGCCAGACGATGTTGCCCGTTGACTTGTCGATGATGGCCGTGATGTTGGTTTCCCGGGCGCACCAGATGATGTTGTCCGGGTGAAAGCGCGTATCCCCCGCATCGAACCAGCGGTTGGGTCCGAGCACGCTCATGGAGTTGATGTGCATCCAGTCGCCCATGCCTCCGCCGGACTGCAGCCAGTTGGGGTTGCGGAACAGCAGGTTCTTGGCCTCCTCCCGGAAACCCAGCTCATCGAAGTGATCGCTGCACACCCACTCCCAGATGACGTCGCCCTCCCAGCTGACCTCGATGATGGTGTCGTCGAGCAGCGGCTTGTCGCAGATCCGGGGGGCCTTGACGGTCTTGTGGGACAGGATCAGCGTGTTGCCCCGGTCCGTCAGGGGCTCCAGGCCCGGGGCATAGTAGCCCGCGGGGCAACCCTCGCGCTGGTAGTCGTGGTGCTGCCGCGCCATCCACTGCGGCTGCTCGCCGGGGTCTTCGATAAACTCGTACCGATTGAAGCGCCACACGATGTTGCCGTCCCAGTCCGCCTGCACCAGGTCGATACCGTCCTGGCTGCCGAAGGCCGTGCTGCGCTCCCCGGTGCTGCCGATGATGTATCCCCCCGGCAGGATACGATTGGGCATGCCGTGCAGCATTTTCCAGAGCTGCACCTCGCCGCCGTTCATATCGATCAGAAGCGCCCCCACCTCCTTGGCCTGAAACACGGTGTAGCCGTTCCAGCACCGCTCAGGGTCGTACAGGGTGGCGCCGGTGGGGTAAATACTGGGGTAGGTCATTTTGGGGACCTCCTGTGATTATTTGTACCTTCTCAGGTAGAAAGGGTTCAAGGGTTCAGAAGAGAGATAGAGGCAAAGACCGTTCATCACCTTTGTATCGCACATTTGAAAGGTAGTCGAAAACCATGGCGCCAGCCCTCGTAGATTTCCTGAAACCTGAACCCCGAACCCTAAGACCCACGTCGTAACGACTATTCCTCCTTGAACGCCTTCTCCCGGCCGCGGCGGATGCCCGGCAGGGTCACCGCGACCAGCATGGCCACCGCCAGGACCAGGAATGCCAGCGACAACGGCCGCGTGAAAAAAACCGACGGGTCTCCGCGCGAGAGCAGCATGCCCCGGCGCAGGTTTTCCTCCATCATGGGTCCCAGGACAAAGCCCAGGATCAGGGGCGCCGGTTCGCACTCCAGCTTGTGAAACACGTAGCCGAGAAACCCGCACAGAGCCGTCAGGCCGATGTCGAAGGTGTTGTTGTTCACGCTGTAAAGCCCGATGCAGCAAAAAAGCAGGATGGCGGGATACAGCAGGCGATAGGGAACCGAGAGCAGCCGCACCCAGATCCCCACCAGGGGCAGGTTCAGGAGCACCAGAATCAGGTTCCCGAACCACATGGAAACGATCACCCCCCAGAAGAGCTCCGGGTTGCTGCTGATGACCCGGGGTCCCGGCTGAATGCCGTGAATCATCATGGCGCCGGCCATCATCGCCAGCACCACGTTGGGCGGAATCCCGAGGGTCAGCAGGGGCACGAACGAGGTCTGGGCCGCGGCATTGTTGGCCGATTCCGGGGCCGCGACGCCGCGGATATCTCCCTTGCCGAAGTTTTCGGGGTTGCGGGCGCTCTTCTTCTCGATCATGTAGGCGGTAAACGAGGAGATGATCGCGCCGCCGCCCGGCAGAATCCCTAAAATCGAACCGCACAGGCTCCCGCGCACCACGGCCGGCCACGCCGCCCGGAGATCCTCCTTGTTCAACCAGAACCCGGTGAGCTTGCTTTTCAGGATGTCCCGCTTTTCGCGCTTTTCAAGGCTGGTGATGATGTCGCAGATGCCGAAAAGCCCCATCGCGAGGGAGACAAACCCGACGCCGTCTGCAAGCTCGGGGATGCCGAACGTGAAGCGGTGCGCACCGCTGGTGACATCGGTGCCGATCATCCCCGCCAGGAGCCCCAGGACGATCATGCCCACCGCCTTGAGCATCGACCCGGAGGCCAGCACCACCGAACCGATCAGGCCGAAGACCATGAGCGAAAAGTATTCGGCCGGACCGAACTTGAACGCCAGTTCCGACAGCGGTACCGCCAAGACGGCCAGGACCAGGGTGGCGAAGGTGCCTGCCACGAACGACCCCAGGGCCGAGACGGTCAGCGCCGCACCCGCCCGCCCCTGGCGCGCCATCTGGTGCCCATCGAGGCAGGTCACCACGGAGGATGCCTCGCCCGGCACGTTGAGCAAAATGGACGTCGTCGACCCGCCGTACTGGGCGCCGTAATAAATTCCCCCCAACATGATCAGGGCCGAGACCGGCGGCAGGGCGAACGTGGTGGGCAAAAGGATAGCAATGGTCTGAACCGGGCCGATGCCCGGCAGAACCCCGATGAGGGTGCCGATCAGGGCCCCTGCCAGGCAGTAAAGCAGGTTCATCGGGGAGACGGCGGTCTGGAATCCGAGCGCCAGATTGGAGAGCAGTTCCATGGGGACCCGACCCGTTGTCCTTCAGATGCGGCCGGCGATAAAAGATGGCCAGACCGGCAATTGGAATTCGAGAAAGTACACAAACACGACCAGCACGATGGCGACCAGCACGGCGGCATTCAGCAGCGCTTCCTTCCAGCGGAACTCGTGGCTCGCCTTGCTCACCAGCACCACCAGGGCGGCGGTCGACAGCAGCAGGCCCAGCGGCCGCAGGATCTGGCTGAAGAGAATCACCGAGACAAGCACGATGGCCACCGGTTTGAGCTGCAGGACAGGCCAGCCGTGGAGTCCTTTTGCCCAAAAGAGTCCTCGCAGCAGGATCACCGACCCCAACATCACAAGAAACGCGCCGAGCGCAAAGGGGAAATACCCCGGCCCCATCTTCGCGGCCGTGCCGATGGTCAAGCCCAATGACAGGACCATGGCCGCCGAGCCGAAAGAGACGAACATCACGCCGGTCAGGAAATCCTTGGGATGCCGGATACGCATATTCGGGCCCGCAGAACGAATTCCCCCTTTTCCCCTTCAGCAAAGGGGATCCGGGGGATTGGGTCGATAAGAGGCTGCCTTCCAATGGGCAGGGACTGCTGTTTACTCCGCCTTGAAACCCGAGGCCTTGATGATCGGCACCCAGCGCTCGCGGTCTTTCTTGAAAACGGCGGCGCACTGCTCAGGCGTTGTGCCGACCGCATCGCTTCCCAGCCCCTGGATCTTCTCCGCCACATCCGGCGACGTGACGGCCTTTACGATGGCCGCGCTCAGCTTGTCGATAACGGGCTTCGGAGTCTTGGACGGGACGACGATGGCGTTCCAGCCCACCCCTTCGATCTCCGGGAAGCCCTGCTCCTTGAAGGTCGGGATGTCCGGCCTTTTGCGGACCGCGCCGGCGGTAGCAAGAATCCGGATCTTGTCCGGATGGTAGGCCGACTGGGCGTCGTAAGCGTCCACGCCGATCGGAATCTGGTTGCCGATCAAGGCCGTCGCCAGCGGGCCCGATCCGTTGTAGGAGGAGTGCACCATTTCGACGCCGGCGGCCTTGCCGATCATGAGGCCGAAGAAGTGGGGCAGGCTGCCGGCGGCCGGCGAGCCGTAGTTGGCCTGGTTCGGGTTCTTTTTGATCCATTCGATCAGGCCCTTCACGTCCTTGATCGGCGAACTCGGCGGCACCGAAGCACAGAATTGGTAATTCTGGATGAGGGAGACCGGCGCGAAATCGGCGTCCGGATCATACGCCAGCTTCGAGAAGACCACGGGGGCCACGACAAACAGGGCCGGGTTGACCACCAGCATCGTGGCACCGTCCGCGGGCTGGCCCTTGACGTACTCCGTGCCGATGCGGCCGCCGGCGCCGGGCTTGTTTTCCACGATGACCGTCTGGCCCAGAGAATCCTTCAATTTGTCGGCGATGAGCCGCGCCACCACGTCCGAACCGCCGCCGGCCGGGTACGGCACGACGATCTTGATGGGCCCCTTGATCTCCTGCGCCGAGGGCACCCCCGCCCCGAACAGGCCGACAACCGCAGCGATGATCACGACAACGCACAGCCGGGTGAAAAGAGAACGCATGACAGCACCTCCTTTGGGTGGGTTATGGGCGATCCCAAAAATTCTGGTTTTCCGTCCCTCGAACAAGGGGCTTGACTCTGATTGGTCTAACGTTTTACAAATAGCATCCAACATGTCAAGCTGTTTTTAAGGAAAGCGGGAGGCTGCGGGGGATGGTATTCAAACCCGTGAAACAGGACCGCATCGCGGTCGCCATCGTGAACCAGCTCAAGGCGGCGATTCTCTCGGGCCGGTTCAAACCCGGGGAACGGATGCCGACGGAAAGAGAACTGACCGAACAGTTCCAAGTCAGCCGCGTGGTCGTGCGGGAGGCCATCCGCGAGCTTGAAATCAAGGGCTTCGTCAAGATCCTCCAGGGAACGACCGGCGGGGCCTACGTGACCGATCTCTCCTTCGACCACCTCAATAACGCCTTTCTCGATCTCTTTCTTTACAACAAGCTTTCGGTGGCCGAACTGATCCAAAGCCGCATGGTCATCGAGTGCGAAATCGTGCGACTCGCCGCTGCGAACCTTGAGGCCGAATTCGACCGACGTTTGCAGCAAGCCCTTGACGCCGAGCGATCCGACGGTCTTTCACACGCCGATTTTGTTTCCAATCGTCTGAGGATTCATCATATTCTTGCCGAGATGAGCGGAAACCGGCTGCTTCAGGCCATCGCGAGTTCGCTCTTACGCCTGACCGGAGAAGTGATTTCCGAGGTAAAACCGGTTCATAAAGTGATCCACCGCCCGAAAGAGCATGCGGCGATCGCTCGCACGGTGCTGGCCCATGACCCCGACGCGGCCGCCTCAGCCATGAAACAGCATCTCGAGTGCATGCGGAAGAGGCTCATTCGCCTGGAGGGCTCCTATCGCAATCGAAAAGGCGTTGGCCGTTTCGCCGCAGCATGAAGGTCGGATTGTGTTGTCTGGCGAACTCATGTATAAGTTTGACCCGGTTGGAATGTTCACTTGAACTCAAGAGTTGGTCGCTTGTCGAGAGTCATGTCCGTATGCCCACTTCAAAAAAAGACCTCGCGCATCTGACGCTGTTGGGGGGCAAATCGCAGCCCGGCAAAACGCTGGAGACGTTCCCCAACCACAATCCGGAGCGGCGTTACAGCGTTACACTCAGCACCGATGAATTCACCTGCCTGTGTCCGGCCACGGGCCAACCCGACTTCGCCGCGATTACCATTCAATACATCCCCGACCAATGGATCCTGGAGTCCAAGTCGCTCAAGTTATATCTATGGTCTTACCGCAACGAAGGCGTCTTTCACGAACACGTGGTCAACACCATCTGCGATGACCTTGTGAAGGCCCTTGCTCCGCATTGGATTGAAGTGACCGGTGCTTTCGGCGACCGCGGGGGAATCGGAATCACCATCGTAGCCCGGCACGAAAAGAGGCCACGGCGAACGTCCAAGGCATAGCCGCAGGCGGCTTGGTTCCCGCATCAATCCGCTGACCGCCATGGTTCGGCGGTTAGCATTCGTCATATTTTTTCACCCGGGATGTTTGCCATGGGACACTATCGTTTCCTTCCGCTCGTTGCCGCCGTTTTCGTCACCGGGCTCATCGTCTCGAACATCATCGCCGTCAAACTGGCAGCGTTTGGGACGCTGCCGCTGACAGGGCCTTTGTTCCTGCCGGCGGCCGTAATCATTTTCCCCATCTCCTACATCTTCGGCGATGTGCTGACCGAAGTGTACGGCTATGCCCGTGCGCGGCAGGTCATCTGGATCGGATTCGGGTGCAACCTGCTGGCCGTGCTGGCGATTTGGGTCGGCGGCCTGCTCCCTGCAGCGCCGTTCTGGAGCGCCACGGTGTACGACTCTCCCACGGCGGCCCAACAAGCGTACGAAGCGATCCTGGGCTTCACTCCGCGATTGCTGATCGCATCCTTTGTTGCCTATCTGGCCGGCGAGTTTCTCAACTCCTTTGTCCTGGCCAAGTTAAAAATCGCAACAGCCGGCAAATGGCTCTGGGTGCGTACGATTTCGTCCACCCTCCTGGGCCAGTTGGCTGACTCCGGACTTTTCATCAGCATCGCCTTTGCGGGAATTGTTCCAGAGGCAGCCCTCGGCCGATTGATTGTCACCCAATGGCTTTTCAAATCCGCCTACGAGGTCATTGCCACCCCACTGACCTACGTGGTGGTCAACTTTCTCAAGCGCACAGAGCAGCAAGACCACTATGACCGCGACACAAACTTCAACCCACTGGTGATCGGGTAAGTGGATCCTAAATTGAGCGATTCTGTCGAACCCCATCGAGGCCGTTCCGCAAAAAAGCAAAACAAGAATCGCTCAACTTGGGTGGAGGATAGATCATGGATGCCCACCTCATTGGTCACATCACGATCAAGGACCCGGTTCAGTGGAAAATCTACGTCGAAGGTGTCCAGAAATCATTTTAACGAACGCATGACAATCCACTCAAGCACCAGGGCAGGAGGAAGCGATGATTACCGTCAGAGATATCATGACCACCCCCGTGATCACGGTGACGCCGGACATGAATATCGCCAGTGCGGCCA
>JBFYWS010000261.1:0-6597 GCA_041310935.1 Desulfobacteraceae bacterium
GGGGATTTGAATAATCTTGTTGCCCTTGCCTTTGGGAAGAACCGGCAGCTCCTTTAACTCGATCACCAGGAGGTGTCCCGCGCTGGTGAAGGCGGCCAGATACTGATGCTGCGGGTCGTCGACGGCGAGCGCGGGCAGCGCACTCGCGCCGGCGGCAACCCGCAGCATGGCCTTGCCCTTCTGGTTCTTGCTCTGCAGGTTCCCCATTTCGGTCACAAAGCCGTAGCCGAAGTCGCTCGCCAGCAGATGCATCTGGTTTTCGGGGCCAATCGCAACCGAAACGAAACGCGCCCCCGGCGGCAGGGCAAAGCGCGCCGTGATCGGCTCGCCCTGCCCGCGGGCCGAGGGCAGGCTGTGGGCCTCGAACGAGTAAGTTCGGCCGGCCGTGTCCATGAACACCGCAAACTGGTTCGATTTCCCCCGGGCCGCGCTCAGGAAAGAGTCCCCGGGTTTATACGCCAGGCTCTCCGGGTCGATGTCGTGGCCCTTGGCGGCCCGGACCCAGCCGTTGGCTGACAGCACCACCGTCACCGGATCAGCGGGTGCAAGGTCCCTTTCCTTGATGGCCTGGGCCTCTTTACGCTCGACGATAAGGGTCCGGCGGCTGTCGCCGAATTTTTCCGCATCGGCCTTCAGCTCTTTTTTCAGCAGGCGCTTGAGCTTGCCCTCCGACGAAAGGACCGCCTCGATCTCCCTTTTTTCGGCTTCGAGCTCGCTCTTCTCCTTCTTGAGCTTCAGCTCCTCGAGCCGGGCGAGCTGCCGCAGCCGAATCTGCAAAATGGCCTCGACCTGGACCTCGCTCAGCTTGAACCGCCGCATCAGTTCCTTCTCGGGCTCGTCGCTCTTGCGGATGATGCGGATAACCTCGTCCAGGTGCAGGTAAACAATGAGCAGGCCCTCTAAAACGTGCAGCCGCTCGTTGATCTTCTCCAGCCGGTAGTTGAGCCGCTTCACCACGGTCTGCTTGCGGAAATCGAGCCACTGCTTGAGCAGGTCGACCAAGCCGAGCGTCTGCGGCCGGCGGTTCAGCCCTATGACGTTCATGTTGAGCCGATAGGTTTTCTCGAGCTCGGTGGTCGCCAGCAGGTGGCTCATGAGAGCGTCCTTGTCCACCCGGTTGGAGCGCGGCATGACACGCAGCCGGATGGGGTCTTCATGGTCGGACTCGTCGCGGATGTCGGCGACCATCGGCAGCTTCTTGGCCTGCATCAACCCCGCGATCTGCTCGATCACCTTGGCGGTCGACACCTGGTAGGGGAGAGCCGTGATGATGATGTCGCCGTTGTCGTACTCGTAGGAGGCGCGCATGCGGATGTTGCCCAGCCCCGTGCGATACGCCTCGATGATGTCCGCCCGGGGGTTGATGATTTCGGCGCCCGTGGGAAAATCAGGGCCCTGAATGTGGGCGCAGATCTCTTCAAGGTCGGCTCTGGGGTGGTCGATCAGGTGAATGCAGGCGTCGACCACCTCGCCGATGTTGTGGGGCAGGATGTCGGTCGTCATGCCGACCGCGATACCCGTCGCCCCGTTGAGCAGAATATTGGGGAGTCTCGCCGGCAGTGTCACGGGCTCCCGCAGGGTGCCGTCGAAGTTCGGGGCCCACTCGGTCGTCCCCATCTCGACTTCCGCCAGCAGCATGTCGGCATAGGGCGAAAGCCGGGATTCGGTGTAGCGCATCGCGGCGAAGTCTTTGGGGCTGTCGATCGAGCCCCAGTTGCCCTGGCCGTCGATCAGCGGGTAGCGATAGGAAAAAGGCTGGGCCATGAGCACCATGGCCTCGTAGCAGGCGCTGTCCCCGTGGGGGTGGTATTTGCCCAGCACATCGCCCACGGTGCGGGCGGATTTTTTGTACTTGGCCGTCGCCCGGAGGCCGAGCTCGCTCATTGCATATACGATCCGGCGTTGGACGGGTTTCAAACCGTCGCCGATGAACGGCAGGGCCCGATCCATGATGACGTACATGGCGTAGTTGAGGTAGGCGGGCCGCACGAACTCGGAAAGCGGCATTCGCTCCACGTTTTCCACTTGAAGGGCTTTTGAACGTACCATTTCGATTTGCTCCATGACCCGTTTGATGTTGAGGAACGGGTTAAACTCATCAGCACGTCTGAACGTAAAATCCGAAATTCGAATATCGAAACCCGAAACAAACCCAAATGTCAGAATGAACCAAATTCAAAACCGATTTCGACCATTTAAGAATTTGAATGTGGAGTTTGTTTCGAATTTCGGATGTGGTGCTTCGAATTTTCTCGAGTGTAAGCCGTTATTTCACTATAGGAGAGATGCTTCGGCCCGGTCGCCTTCATCCTCCAGCCACTGCTTGCGGTCTTTGACCCGCTTCTTGGACAGCAGCATGTCCATGACCTCGATGCTGTCTTCCTGCTTGGGGAGCGTGAGCTGCACGAGGCGCCGGGTTTCAGGGTGTATGGTGGTCTCACGCAGCTGCAAAGGGTTCATTTCACCCAGGCCCTTGAAGCGCTGCACGTTGACCTTGCCCTTGCCGGCGGTGTCGTTGAGGCGTTTGAGGACGGCGTTTTTTTCCTGCTCGTCGATGGCATAGAAAACCTTTGTTCCCTGATCGATCCGGTAAAGCGGCGGCATGGCCACATAGATCTTGCCGGCCTCGACCAGCGGCCGGAAGTGCCTGAGAAACAAGCCGCACAGGAGGGTCGCGATGTGCAGCCCGTCCGAGTCGGCGTCCGCCAGGATGATGTTCTTGCCGTAACGCAGGCCGGAAAGGTCGCTCGAGCCCGGGTCCACGCCGATGGCGACTGCGATGTCGTGGATCTCCTTGGACTGCAGGATCGAGCCGGACTCCTCCTCCCAGGCGTTGAGGATTTTCCCACGCAGGGGCAGCACCGCCTGGGTGTTCTTGTCGCGCGCCTGCTTGGCCGAGCCGCCGGCCGAGTCGCCCTCCACCATGAAAAGCTCTGACTCATCAGGATTCTGTGAAATGCAATCGGTCAGTTTGCCGGGCAGCGCCGGGCCGGCGCCCACCTTCCGGCGCACGACCTTGGCGGCCTCCTTCAGGCGGCGCCGGGCGTTCTCGATCGCCATCTCGCAGAGCTTTTGCGCCACCTCCGGGTTCTGGTTGAGGAAGTGCGAGAACGCGTCCTGAACCACGCTGGCGATAAAGGCCGTGCATTCCCGGGAGGAGAGCCGCTCCTTGGTCTGTCCGGAAAACTGCAGATCCGAGAGCTTGGCCGAAAGCACGTAACTGCAGCGCTCCCAGATGTCCTCCGGCGCAAGCTTGACGCCCTTGGGGATGAAACCGCGGAAGTCGCCGAAATCGCGCAGCGAGGCCAACAGCCCCGATCGGAACCCCGCCACGTGCGTGCCGCCCTGAGGGGTGGGGATCAGGTTCGCATAGCTTTCGGCAATGCCGTCGCCGCCATCGGGAAGCCAGATGACCGCCCAACTGACGGATTCGTCCTTGCCCTCCAGGTGCCCCACAAATGGTTCTTCGGGTATTCGGTTGAAATCCTTCAAGTTCTCGACAAGATAATCCTTCAGACCGTCCTCGAAGTACCAGCTTTGGGTCTCGCCGCTGGCTTCATCGGAAAACGTAACGGTGAGCCGCGGGCAGAGCACCGCTTTGGCACGCAGGGTGTGGCGCAGGCGGCTCAAGGAAAATTTCATAGTTTCGAAATAGGTGGCATTCGGCCAGAACCGGACCTTGGTGCCGGTGCCGGATTTCGGTGCCTTGCCGATCGTCTTGAGTTCGGATGCCTTTTTCCCGTCCTTGAAGGACATCTGGTAGACAAGGCCGTTGCGACGGATCTCGACATCGAGCTTCGAGGAGAGCGCATTCACCACGGAAACACCGACCCCATGGAGGCCGCCCGAAAACTGATAGTTCTTGGTGCCGAACTTGGCCCCCGCGTGCAGCCGGGTCATGATGACCTCGGCGCCGGAGACCTTTTCTTCCGGGTGGGTGTCCACCGGCATGCCGCGGCCGTTGTCGATCACCTGCAGGGAGCCGTCTTTGAAATGGCTGACCTCGATGCGGTCCGCGAAGCCGGCAATAGCCTCGTCCACGGCATTGTCGATGACCTCCTGGGCCAGGTGGTTCGGCCGGGTAGTGTCGGTGTACATGCCGGGCCGCCGCTTGACGGGCTCGAGGCCCCGCAGCACCTCGAGGTCGGCGGCATTGTAATGATTCGCACCGTTTTTCATTTCTTAACCTGTCTTATCAACATATTGAGGTATCATCCCCGTTGGAAGCTGCTAATAGTGCTGAACTCTATCAGAAATGCGATAAAAATGCCAGCCGGACTGCCACGGGCTTATCCAAGGCAAGACATATCGTCCCAATTTTAGCGGAAAGGCAGCGGCATCCGCGACTGATGCCAGAAGAAAAATATCATTGAAAAATCAAACTATCGATTTGACATTTCAATGAGGAACCCTGAAACAATCGACCCCAGTATTTCGACCGCCTCTTTGATCTTTTGGCTGAAGGGGGCTGCGCAACCGATTTGGATATAATTGGTAAAGAGCTTCGAATTCGAACAAACCACACCGGGGATAATCGCAATATTCCGATCAAACGCCGCTTGATAGACCGCCAGTCCGTCGACGGCTGGAGGCAGCTGGACCCAGAGCAGGGAGCCCCCTTGGGGAACGGCCAGCCGGGTCTGAGCCGGAAAATGTTTCTGAATTTCAAGGGCGGTCCTGAAAAGCTGTTTCTTCAAAGCGGTTCGCAAGACCCGCAGATGCCGCTCGTAAGCGCCGCTTTCCAGAAATCGGGACACCAGGTATTGGTCGAGGGTGGAGGTGGAAATCGTAATCCCGGCTTTCAAGCGTTTAATCTTCGGACTGAAACGGCTGCCCGGGATGGTCCACCCCAGGCGCAACCCAGGTGCCAGGGTTTTTGAAAAGGACGAGCAGGTCAGCACCAGGTTGTCGCGGTCATACGCCTTGAGCGGCTTCGGGCGCTGTTCGCCGAAATAGAGCGGGCTGCTGATATTATCTTCAATGACCGGGACCCCATGCCGGCTCAGCAGATCCACCAGGGCTTGCTTTTTCCCATCGGGCATCAGCGCCCCGAGCGGGTTGTGAAAGTTGGGCATGAACAGGCAGGCGCGAATAGGGCTCTTGCTCAGACTCTTTTCAAGCTCCTCGATATCGATCCCATCCTGCGGGTCGGTGGCGATCTCCACGACGAGCAGGCCGAGTTCCTTGAGCAGTTGCAGAAAACTGAAGTTGGTCGGGGCCTCGATGGCAACGGTATCTCCCGGCTGGGTGACGGCCATCAGCGAGAGTGCGACCGCTTCCATGCAGCCGTTGGTGATGATGATGTCTTCGGGGGCGATGCCCTCCAGCACCCCTACGGTCCGCAGCGCAATCTGCCGTCTGAGCTCCGGAAAGCCTTCCGAGGGCGAGTAGGTCAGCAGGGTCCGCATCTCGCTGTGGCTCAGGGACTTCAGGATGCGGGCGAGGGGCTTGACGGGCAACAGATCCGGGTCCATGGCGGTGTTGCCGAGCGGCACAAACCGGGGATTGCTGATGGCCTCGACCACGGAGTTGATCGCGGGCGCGAGACTCACTCGCTGGGGGGCGGATGATTTCTTGCTGAAAACCGGGGCTTCCAGTTTTTGCAGCGAAACGGGCCGCACATAATAACCGGATTTGGGCCGGGCTTCGACGGCGCCCGTGTTTTCCAGCTCCACGTAGGCCTGATAGACCGTGGAGATGCTCAAGTTCGTTTGCTGGTGCAGCCGGCGGATGGAGGGCAGTTTCTCACCCGGCTGATAGATCCCGTCGAGAATCCTGCGCTCGATCTCGGCGGCCAGCTTCCGGTAGCGAAAAGCATCCCGGGATTCTGAAGGCGGTCGTCCGTTTATGCTCTTGTCGCCCGGCATCCGGGTCGTCCTTTCGGCCGCTGCCAATCTGTTATGCTATTTATTGTAAAAATCTGTATCTGTTTTTTAATTATCACATCGGCTACGAAAGGCCAAACAACTTCAATTTACAGGGAGGGAACGCCATGGACAAGCCGCAGCGCAAGGAAGCGCAGAGATCCGCCAGCTTCACGGTGAAAAGCGGGCTGGCACAAATGCTGAAGGGAGGCGTCATCATGGACGTGGTGTCGCCCGAACACGCCGTTATTGCGGAAGAAGCCGGAGCCTGCGCCGTGATGGCGCTGGAGCGGGTGCCGTCCGATATCCGGGCTCAGGGTGGAGTGGCGCGCATGTCCGATCCCGGTCTGATACGGGAGATCATGGCCTGCGTCAGCATCCCGGTCATGGCCAAATGCCGCATCGGCCACTTCGTGGAAGCCCAGATCCTGGAGGCCATCGGAGTGGACTATGTCGATGAGAGCGAGGTCCTCACCCCGGCCGACGAAGCCCACCACATCTATAAACACGGCTTTGGAGTGCCGTTTGTGTGCGGGTGCCGCAACCTGGGCGAGGCGCTGCGCCGCATCGGGGAAGGGGCGGCCATGATCCGCACCAAGGGGGAGGCCGGAACCGGCGATGTGGTCGAAGCCGTGCGCCACGCGCGCGCCGTGCTGGGCGAGATCCGGCTCCTGCAGGCCAAGCCCGATGAAGAGCTGATGGCCTACGCCAAAGAGATCGGCGCGCCCTACGA
>JBFYWS010000291.1:0-6291 GCA_041310935.1 Desulfobacteraceae bacterium
ACCCGCTGCGCTTGTAAAGAAGTGCTGCCATCTCACGGCGCTGTCCGAGCTGCACGATGAAGATCCCCCCCACGATGAGAACCAGCGCGAGCACGATCATCGCGGTGATCGGCTCATCCAGCACCATGCCCGCTAGAAGCACCCCGGAGACCGGGATCAGGAAGACGAAGGAGTGCAGCGCCACCGCGCCGTATATCTGCATCAGCCGGGTCCAGGCGACAAAGGCAAAGGCGGTCGTGATCAGGGCCTGGAACACGATGGCGACGACGATCTCGAGGCTGACCCGCAAGACCATGGGCGCGTCCCATACCGGCGCCCCTAAAGCAAACAGCGGAATTGAAAAGAGCAGCTGGTAAAACACGATCTGAACCGACGAGATGCTCTTGACCAGGTGTTTCGTGTAGGCGGCGCTGCCGGCCCAGATGACGGTGGAGGCGAGCAGCAGCAGGTCGCCCGCCATGAAGCTGCCGCTCTCTGCCTGCCGGTCCAGGAACACGCAGGCCGCCCCTGAAAAACCCAGGACGAGCCCGATCAACTTCAACGGGGTGATGCGGTCGCCGGCCAGGAAAAAATGCGCCAGAAAGAGAAGAAAAAACGGCTGCAGGTTCGTGAGCAGGGCGCCGCGGGAGGCGGTGGTCATGGTAAACCCGACGTAGACCAGTGAGAGCTGCACCGTGAACAACAGGGAATTGATCACGAGCGGCCGCAGCTGCCCGGGCGCCGGCCTCAATGACCGGCCGGTCATCTTGGCCCAAGCCCAGAGAAACAGGGTGGAGATGCCGAACCGGACCGCGGCCGCTGTGAAGGGGCCCAGGCCCGACAGGCTGAACTTGATCGCAACCGCATTCGCCCCCCACAGCACGCACAGCGAAGCGGCAATCGCCGAGGCGAGGATGGTCAGTTTCTGGTCTGTGGGCGGTATCTCAATCAAGGGGACATCTGCAGGCGGCAGGCCTGTCCGGTCGATCGCCGCTGCGTCGACCCGGTTGCGGTTCACTCCGGTCGGTCGTAGCTGTAACGAACCTGCTGATAGGCACCCCGGAAACGGTTGACCTCGACTTCGGAGATTTTACTTGCATACATGAACGGCGGTTTCCCTTCCTGTCTTGCCGGGTTGAGGCGGCCGGATTCTTGCGTTGGCACGTGCGGATCGCAGCGTCGAAAAAAGTGTTCATCTATAGGCTAACGGCCCACGCAAGTCAACGTGCAACGCCATCATCGCCACTCAATTCCCCGGGAAACTCGCCGGGATGGTTGCGTTTGCCTTCGGTCATGGTGTATGAATTTCATGGAGCGACCCGATCGAACCTCAATCCGCCCGGCGGCGGCGGGACCGCCGCGACTCTCCTGCCATGAGATCAAGGATTGTCTGCGCGATGCTTGCGGCCACGTTGATCCTGGCTGCGGGCGACATGCTGCCCCGGCCGCGGCCGGCCCATGCCGGCCCCGTCATCCGGCCGGACGGCGCGGTTGAGTTCGTGCGCTCCGATGGGTCTGTTGCCGCGCGTCTCTTGGTGGAAATTGTCGAAACGCCCGAAACGCGGGCCACGGGCCTGATGGGGCGCGTGCTTTCGGATCACACCGCCGGGATGCTCTTCCTCTTTGAGAAGGCCGAACCCCAGGTGTTCTGGATGCGGAACACGCCCACCTCGCTCGACATCATCTTCATCGACGCCGGGAACCGGGTGCTCAACATCGCCGCCTACACCACCCCGATGTCGGACCGAACGTATGCCTCCGCCGGCTCCGCCCGGCACGTGGTCGAAGCCATGGCCGGTTTCGCCGAGCGCTTCGGCATCCGGGAGGGCTTCACCCTGCGCTGGAAGCGGTTCCAGCGCTGATCGTATGACAACGCATCCGAGACATTTCAGCCGGGTGCTCGCCTTCTGGGCGGCTCTGGCCTGCCTGCTCACCGCCGCGACGGCGCTCGGCCTGGAGCCCGCTTTCATCGGCGTGAACTACGGCCCGTTCCACCGCGCGGGGCAGAGCCCGGATCTCACCACCCATCTGCCGGCCGAGCAAATCGTGGCGGACCTCGGCGCCATTTCCGCGGCGGGATTCCGGTACGTGCGGACCTTCGGCCTGGACAACGGCCTGAACCAGATCGTGCCCCTCGGCCACGGCCGCTTCCCGCACCTGAAATTTTTTTTAGGCGTCTATGTCTGCGCCCTGAACCACGACGATACGGCCAATCCCCACAGCACCCGGGCCCAAATGGACGAGGCCATCCGGCTGGCGAACGCCTTTGACACGGTGGAGGGCATCGTCGTCGGCAACGAATGCCTGGCCGGGGAACCCGAAGCCTGCCGCCAACCGGTGTCGATCGAGCAACTGATCGGAGACCTGGACTATGTCCGCCAAAGGTTGAGCGGCCCGGCGCGGAGCCGGGTCAGGGTGACCACCGCCATGTCGATGCTGGCCGCCGTAAAAGACTATGAAACCCAAGGCCGGCAGGTGGCCGACCACTGCGATGTCGTCATGGTGAACATCTACCCGTTCTTCGATCGAGTCGCGGTCGCGGATGCCGCCGGCACGGTGTTTCCGGGGGCGCTGCAGCACGTGAGCCGGCTCTACGCGCACACCGGCAAACGGCTGATGGTGGGCGAGACGGGCTGGCCGAGCGCCGGTCCAGCCAACGGCGCGGCCGTCCCCGGCGGCGAAAACCAAGCTCATTACCTGCGACGCCTGAGCCGATATGCGGCGTCAAACGGCGTCAGCGTGTTTCTATTTGAGATGTTCGACGAACCCTGGAAATCCGCGTTTGAAAGCGTCGGCCCGCACTGGGGGCTCTTCGACGGGGATGGTCGGCCGAAATTCAACTCACCGTTTCCCTGGAAACCCGATTGAAGCCCTGAAGTGTCGCGCACGATCGGCAGCTGCAGACCGGCCGCTGAAAAAACGTGACGCGGGCCGGGGTGTGGTATAGGGATGAACCTGTTGGATGGGCCAGGGTCAGTTCACGGCGCGGGGTTCAACGGGGTGCTGCGCCGTCTTCCGGCCGAAGACCGGGTGGCGCTTGGCGGCCAGCTTGATGAGGTAGCCTGCCATGTCTCCGTGGGAATAACCGGCGTGTTCGGCGCAGCTCGCCATGCTGGCATCTTCGCTGATGTCGGGGTTGGGGTTGATGTCGAGCACATAAAAAACCCCATCCCGCAGTCGCAGGTCGATGCGGCCGTAATCCCGGCAGCCGATGGCCTTGTAGGCGGCCATGCTGACGCGTTCGAGTTCGTCGAGCTCGGCCTCATTCAGGGTGGAAGGCAGCACCGTGCGGATGTTCTGGTAGTGCACGGAATCGGGGATAAACTTGGCGTCGTAGGTGCACAGCCGGTCATGCACGTCGCTGAACGCGGAGAAATCCATCTCCGCAGGGGGAAGCATCTCCACGCGGCCGTTGCCCCACAGGGACACGTGGAATTCACGGCCGTCGATGAAGTCCTCGACCAGCGCCGGCAAGCCCACCTTGTCGATCAGATATGAAATTCGATCGTGAAGTTCTTTTTCGTTCATGGCCACCGACTCGGAGGTGAGCCATTCGCTGCAGTGTCCGAAGGCGGGCTTGACGATGGCCGGGAAATCGTGCCAGCCGTTTTCCTGTGAGGTTTTATAAAGGCGCCAGCGGGGTGTGGTGACTCCGCCCCGGTCCAGGGCTTCCTTGACACGATATTTATCGTAGCTGAGCGACAGGGTGGCCGAACCGGAGCCGGTGAATACAAAGCCCATCTGCTCGAGCTGCTGCACGACCATCCACTCGCTCTGGTGAAGTCCGGGAATGCCGTCGCACCAGTTGAAGAGAACGCACTCCTTGGAATCGTACGAGCCGAGCCGCTGCGGGAAATGCTGATCGGCCACCGGGAGCAGGTCGATGCAATACCCGGCCGAGGCGAGCGCGTCCGTGAGTCGGGAATGCGCCTCGGCCACTTCTTCTTTCTCGCTGGACGTCCAGTGCGGGTTAAAATCATAGAGCAGCAGGACGTTCATTTCCGCCGGGGGAAAGTTGACGGGCACTTCAAACCTCCTCTCCACACCCTCTTGCGACTCAAACAGGTGCAGGGATCTGTTGACACCTGTTATCATATTCGACACGTTGCGCCGGCAACTTCGTTCAAAATATATAAGTTAACGCTTGCTTATTTATCTATATGTTCCCCCGTGGCAATCACCACCGGTATCGGAAATCGTGAAATCCCAGTTACGTTCCACCTGCAGGCCGACATTGTGGCAGTCGGCGCCGCTTATATCTAAAACCACAATTTTTACCTGAAAGTCGGATAGTTATACTGACTTTTCAATATTGTGGGAATTATAGCCAAATGGATATTGTGTGTCAAGCATTAATATCATACCATATTTAGTATTCCGAAAACGCATACCCATTCTATCTTCCATTCAATGCCAAGCCTCCATTTGAGGATCCCCAGGGGAATTTTTATTCGTCATTTCAGGTATATTATAGCTGGTTTGCTTGCGTGCTTGCCAAGACTGTGAAATTATCTTCCCAGCCTTAAAAAAGCAGCAATAGTGGCAGTTGAATTGGAATGGATATGGGTGGGATCGATTTGACTGAAGTTGGTTAATTTTATGTTACTAGTTCATCGGAGTGCACATCCCCGGTCCCTGCGGCGCAGGCTCACGCCCACGGGGAAAGCGGTTTCATCAGAAGGGGGTGGGGCGAAAAGATCTCATCGACAGACAAAACGCCCTGGCCGACTATTTGACTAGCAGCCGGCATCTTTTCTTCCATGGCATTTCTTCTTTGGACTGCTCCTGGCCTTCTTCTCTGCTTTTTCTCCATTTGCTTGGGCGCGATAAATAACTTTCATTTTTACTTCCATTGAAAATACTTCTACTTCGAACAATTGCCAGGAACCATCGGGGTGCGCGCTGTCGGGCGGGGCGAAAAAAACGGCCGCTCCTCGGAGGAGCGGCCTCCGGGTCGTGCGGGTAATTAATTCTTCGGGCCCTGCTTCACGGGCGCCCGTTGGTGGTCATGCTTCTGCTGATAGATCCGGTCGCTCGCACGATCCTGCTTGGTCTTGAGCTTCTGGCGCTCCTGGCCGGTGAGATTCCCGTCCGACCTCATCCGCTCCTCGGTCTGCTGGATCCGCGCCTGGTCGGCCGCAAGCTTGCCCGTCTCCCGGGGCGTCAGGGCTCCGCTCTGAACCCCCTGATCGATCCGCTGGTCCTGGTTCTCCATCCGCCTCTGGACCCCCGGGTCGGTCGTACCGGATTCCGGAGTTTGCGCGAACACCGTTGCTGCCGCCGCGAAAATGCCTACACTCACGATGAACACTAAC
This sequence comes from Desulfobacteraceae bacterium, assembly GCA_041310935.1. Classification (GTDB taxonomy): domain Bacteria; phylum Desulfobacterota; class Desulfobacteria; order Desulfobacterales; family SpSt-501; genus SpSt-501. The sequence goes on from JBFYWS010000291.1 coordinate 5,295, forward strand.
CTGAACAACGATTGCATGTTGACCTCCTGATGTCTGTTATGGAGCGATTGCCCTGTCCACCCACGCCTGAAAAGGTTTCGCTGTCTTCTTTAAAAAAAAGATGGCTTCGTGAAAAGCCCGAGATCAAGGCGGACAAGATGAGGCGCCACGCCAATGTCGGGCTTCTTACGCAGCCATCGCTACTTGTTGAAGCGCTGCCGGATCGAGTCGCGCTCCTGAGGCGAGAGGCGGTCCCAGCGCTGGAGGTTGTTTTCGAGTTGCCGGCGCTCCTCGGGCGAAAGTTGCTGATACTGCTGGTAGCGCTGCTGATAAAGATCTCGATTCTGCTGCGGCATGCGGTTCCAGTCGTCCATCCGCCGGCGCATGGAATCCTTCTGATCGGGCGGCAGGGTTTGCCATTCCCGGTATTGGCGCTGCATGCGACTCTTTTCCTCCGGCGGAAGGTTTTGAAATCCCGGAGGCTGCTGACCTTTGTCCTTGGCGAAATAGGGCGGGGCCCCGTAGGTCGGTGCGCTGGGAGAAGCCCCCAGAAATGTGGTTGGCCAGGGTTTGGAGGGGGAGGCCGCTGCTGGTACGCCGAAGCCAAAAAGGAGGGCACCCGCGAGCATCAGCACGGCGGCCTGCCGCCACGGTTGTCTGGAAACCATATTATGCAACCACATGGCTGTTTTCATCGGGCTGAGTGCCTTGGGTCTCGGGGTTCGGCTCTCCCGGGGATAGCCCGTTGTCGGGGATGTCGACGATTTGAATCAGTTTTTCTATCGTATCCATATCCCGCAAAAGGTCAAGGTGTTTGACCACATCCAGATCCGGCTCCTCCAGTTGTGGTTCCGAGGCAAGGTCGGCAATCCTCCCGGCCCCGAAGAAAGAGTCCTGAAACCAATAGCCCGCCATCACCGTGATGATCAATACGCAGGCCGCGGCGAGAGCCGGGATAAGCCTGAACGACCAGCCGGACCTGGACACCCGGCCGGGCCGGTTGCGAATCTCCCGGCAG
>JBFYWS010000305.1:0-3237 GCA_041310935.1 Desulfobacteraceae bacterium
CCTTATCGCAACTTTTTTCGGTACTAATCTCATCTACCCAAGGAGGCACATTCCATGAACAAGGGCGATCTGTACGTCACACCTAACAACCAGCACCGTCTTGTCATTGGCAGCACACCGAGCGGAGACATTGCCTTTGCAACTCGCGGCGGTAACACCACCCACGATTACAACCAGTGCCAGATTCAACCCCCGGCAAAGTTTGCGGTCGAGGGGACACTCAACAAAACGGCAGCCCCCGCTGAAATCGCGCGCGTTGAGGTGCTATTCGCAAACTACATTGCGGGGCGTCGATCATAACTCCGGCCACCCCTCTCATGCGGCCAGGGGCGTCAGTGCCGACGGTTGAGGCGGACGTGGTCGTCGTTTGCGTGGTGTCGGCGGTAACGGAACGCGCGCGAGGACCTGCTCGAACAGCGGCGGATGGGCACGCCCGAAGAAGCGCTCTGCGGCGGTGCGGCCATCCGGGCGGCGCAGATGAAAGTTGTGGATGGCGGTCAGTGCGGCCAATTTGCTGTTGGTGAGGCGATGGCGACCATGGTGATGGAGTGCCAGTTGACCGTTGCGCCCCTCCACCGCGGAGCTGCTGCGCTGGAACAGGTCGGCGCAGTCTTGGGCGACCCGCTCGATGTCGTCGCGGAGCGCGGTGTCGAGTGTCTGGAGCGGATGGGTCCGCTGTCGCAGCGGCGCCAGCAGGTCCGCACTCAGGGCGCGGAGCCGCTTGCGCGGCTCGGCGAGGGTGCTGCGCGCGGCGACGCGCTCCAGATACAGTGCCGGAATCAGGTGCTCGAGGACGGCCTGCTCGAGGTGTGGCGGCAGATTCAGGGTGTCGATCCGCCGCTGGATGCTGGTGAAGAAGAAGGCCATGGTGGCCAGCAGCCGCGCGGTCAAGCGTTGCGCTTTGGCCAAGCGTTCACGCGCGGCCGCGGGCAGCGCGGCGACCTCGGCGAGACGTTCCAGACGCTGCCAGAGCGCGGCGAAGCGCTCGGCCAGGTCGGCGGGGGACTGCGCCGCACCCTGCACCAGATCAAAGGGGTGATACAACTCGCCGATCATGCGCATCAGGGTGCCGGCCTCGGCTTGCTGTTCCTGCGCGGATTCATAGGCGAGCTCGGCGGCGGCGACCGCATTCAGCGCGGCATTGGTGCGTCGCGTCCAGTCCGGAGGACGGCCACGGCGTGGCACCGCGTGCGCGGCGCGTTCGCGTGCCCGCACCGCATCCCAAGCGGCCTTCGCCTCGGCCAGGCGGGCCGCGGCCTGTTTGAGCTGGCGTTGCAATGGCCAGCCCGTGGCCTGAGCAATCTCATGTTGGAGATGGAAGAGATCCGGCGAATGATGGGCCCCCGCATCAACTTCGATGTGTCGGCGCAGGGCCTTCGCCTCGTCGCCGGTGCCCTGGATCACGTCGACCGCCAGCCCGTCCAGCCCAGCCGCGAGTGCCGCCGTCCAGGTCTCCGCCGTGCGATCCGCTGCATATTGCTCGACCACAATGAAGTTCGAGACCGGCTCCAAGGCCACCAAACAGATCTCGGGATGGAAGGTTTCATCCTCACACACCGTCACCGTGCGCGGTGTCATCCCTTGCGCCAAGTGCGCCCGCTGCTCGGCCGCGCTGGCCACCACCGCCGCCTCCAACCGCGCATTGAGCAGATGCTGACTGCCGTAAGAGGCCCCGACGTACGCCGACAAGCCGCTCAACTCGAGCCATTCACACACCAAGCGCACGCCACCGCCCGCCCGCAGCGTGATCACCCAGTGGGCCGCCATCACCAGTTGATGCAGCCATTGCACACCCGCCGGCGTGGCCATGAACGCCGTCAACATCGCCGGCATCGCGACCGCGGTCTCGGCCTGCTGCCAGTCCTGCAGCGTGGTGCGCGGCACCCCGAGCGCGGCGGCTGCCTGCCGCTGCGGCTGCCCCGCGGCCAATGCCGCCGCCGCGGCCGTGCGCAGCTCCGCGCGCTCGAGACGGGTTCGGGTGCTCATCGCCGACACCACGGCATCGACACCACTGGCGAACACACCCATTCTGAGCTACAGTCATCTCTGGCAGGACCTTCGAACATCTTCCATCACCCTCGGTGAGCTTCCACTTCCAAGGGTAGGAAATTTCGGAGGTTCTGCCAACTTGTTTGAGCGTCATCTCCTTGCTCGGCACTCGGTCTTGGCCGGTTTTATGATCGAGGCCCACAGAGAGATTTTTGTTCTTCTGCCATCCGCGCAAATCCATTTCCGTGGCCCGAGTACGATCGCACCAGCGTCTTCGCCCAATACATTCTCCGGGCCGAGGACCGCGAGGCCTTCTAGTTTCCCCTGCATCCAACCGGCATCCCCACCGTCATTTACTAACCGGTGCTGCTGAACGAACAGCCTGCCGATAGTCACTACTGCTGTCCCGACTGTACCCCGGTCGCCCAACAGATCGCCCGTGAGGTCATGAGCCTGCCCATGCATCCGGACCTGACTGAAGCCGACCAGGACCGCATCGTCAGCGCTATCGCGGCGGCACCGGCTGAAGGCTGTGATGGGTACCCTTTTCGAGCATAGTTCTCCGCTTAGTTCACCATGAAAGTCCTCAGGCACATGGGGCGAAGTGTGTGAACCTAGAAATAGCAGTTCTCGCGCAAAGGCGCAAAGGCGCAAAGGAATTTCAATGCGTTATCGACGATGCCTGGTACCCCCGCATTTGGCGTGCCGCTCTACCACAAGCCCCGAGGGGACGCCCCTGCTCCAGATAACGAACCGAATAATCATCAAGCTAAAGCTAGGTCCCCATGCCTACCATCACCAGCAAGACACCCACAGCCTATCTCCATCGCGTGGACGATCTACTGACCCAAATCGAGGGGTGGTCGAGCGATAAAGGGCTCATCACTCAGCGCTACCTGATCGACCTAAACGAAGAAGCCTACGGCGCCTATCGTGCCGAGGGTCTTCGACTCAGCACGGCTGAAGGGGAGCAGCTAGGCGCTCTGATTCCGGTGGGTGCATCTATCATTGGCGCCGAGGGTCGGGTTGACTTTGAAGGCACAATCGACCAGGCCATCCTGGTTGACTGGGATGTCGGTGGCCCCGTTTTCGAGACCACCATCAAAGTGGGTAACGATATCAAGACCACCCGTCAAAGCGTCTACCGTGGCGTTAATGAGGCCGGATGGTACTGGGTGGAAAGCCGCCAGTTTTCTCGCGCCCACAAATTGGATGAACGCCTCTTTTTGGACCTGCTGCTCCTGGTGT
>JBFYWS010000312.1:0-4973 GCA_041310935.1 Desulfobacteraceae bacterium
GGTGGCGATAGCAAAGAGGCAACACCCGTTCCCATCCCGAACACGGAAGTTAAGCTCTTTAGCGCCGATGGTACTGCACGGGAAGCTGTGTGGGAGAGTAGGTCGCCGCCGAATTCTTCGCTAAACCCCAGTCCGCAGCCGCGCGGGCTGGGGTTTACTTTTTTCGCCCCACCTGCCGGTTCAATCCCGGCAACCTGAGGCTGGCGGTAGTTTATTCGCTTGCAAGGACCTCCCCCGATCCGCTATAGAACACTGCCAACGAATGCAATCTTGAAAGCCATTATTGGCTGAACACCTGAAAGGAGAGCTGGCGCGATGGTTGTGTTTGCATATCAGGAAATGTTTCCACTGGGCGAGGACACCACCGAATACCGGCTTTTAAGCCGGGAGTTCGTCTCCACCGAGTCTTTCAACGGTCTTGAGATCCTGAAGATCGCCCCGCAGGGGCTGACCCTGCTGGCCGAAAATGCGTTCAAGGATGTCTCGCACCTCCTGCGCCCCGGACACCTTCGCCTGCTGGCCGACATTTTCAAGGATCCGGAGGCCTCCGCCAACGACAAAATGGTGGCCCTTGAAATGCTAAAAAATGCGGTTATCAGCGCCGAGGGCCAATTTCCGATGTGTCAGGACACCGGCACCGCCATCGTCATGGGGAAAAAAGGCCAGCAGGTTTGGACCGCCAGTTGTGACGAGAAGGCCCTTTCAGAGGGCATTTTCAACGCCTACACGCGCCATAACCTGCGCTACTCCCAGAATGCCGCCCTGAGCATGTTCGAAGAGAAAAATACCGGCTGCAACCTCCCGGCCCAAATCGAGCTCTACGCCACCGAGGGCGAGGCCTACAAATTTCTGTTCATTGCAAAGGGGGGCGGCTCCGCCAACAAGACCTATCTCTTTCAGGAAACCAAAGCCGTTCTCACCCCGACGTCCCTGCTGAGCTTCATGCAAGCAAAAATGAAAACCCTCGGCACGGCCGCCTGCCCCCCCTACCATTTGGCGTTTGTCGTCGGTGGCACCTCGGCGGAGTTGAACCTCAAGACCGTCAAGCTGGCCTCCGCAGGCTATCTGGACCACCTGCCCGAGACCGGCAACGAGGGGGGCCGGGCCTTCCGCGACAGGGCCCTGGAGGCGCAGGTGCTTCAGGCCTCCCGGGAACTGGGGATCGGCGCTCAGTTCGGAGGCAAATATTTCTGTCTGGACGTCCGCGTTATCCGCCTCCCCCGCCACGGGGCCTCATGTCCCATCGGGATGGGGGTCAGCTGCAGCGCCGACCGCAACATCAAGGCCAAGATCACGCGCGACGGCATCTTTCTTGAGAAGCTCGAGCAAGACCCCGCGGGCTACCTGCCACCCCTGGTAGCCGAGGCCCAGAAGGCGGTGCGTGTCGATCTGGATCAACCCATGAGCGCGATCCGCGCCATCCTGAGCACCTATCCCGTGGCAACCCCCCTGCTGCTGACGGGAAAAATCGTCGTCGCCCGGGACATCGCCCATGCCAAGCTCAAAGAGCGCCTGGACAGTGGTGAAGACCTTCCGCAATATTTCAAGGATCATATCATCTACTACGCCGGCCCGGCCAAAACCCCCGAAGGCTGCCCCTCGGGGTCCTTCGGCCCGACCACGGCCGCCCGGATGGACCCCTACGTTCCCCTTTTTCAAAAACAGGGGGCCTCGCTGGTCATGCTGGCCAAGGGTAACCGGACCCCCACTGTCACGGAATCCTGCAAAGCCTTCGGCGGCTTTTACCTGGGCTCGATCGGCGGCCCCGCGGCCCGGTTGGGCAAAGAGTGCATCACCGCCGTCGAGGTCCTCGCTTATCCCGAACTGGGGATGGAGGCCATTTACCAGATAACGGTCAAGGATTTCCCGGCCTTCATCATCGTGGACGACAAGGGTAACAACTTTTTCGAAGGGCTGCTTTAGGCGGGCTGAGCCGCTTGAGTCCATTAAAAAAGCGGATCTCGAGTAGAGATCCGCTTTTATTGTAACGTGTTAGGGATGCGGCGCGGTTACGTTTGAATGGAATTCAGACACACCTCACCGGTTTCACGGGCAAAGCGGGATCAACCGGTCCATCCGAGCGCGGGGTGAGTCGCTCGCCCCCATCCAACCGCCCGGCATCGTCCCGCCCGACGTGGACTGGAACCATTCCCGCAACTGCGCGCATGGATTGCGATGCGCAATGACTTCCAGCCGGTTGGCCTTCTTGTTGAGAAGACGGTTAGGCGCCGTCCAGACGGGGTTTCTCCATTTTCTGAAACCACCCTTCGGGATCTTTGAAGTAGGAATAGGTTTCTTCCAGCGACAGCCGGTGTTCGCGCTCGATTCTTTCAAGCATCCCAAAAAAGCCTTTTTCCTGCGGGTCCTCAGCGCTTTGAGAAAGTTTCTTGTAGAAGGCCTCACCCTTTTTCTCGAATTCGATAGCGATTTTGACCGCTTCCAGGTCGTCGGTGTCTGCCTCGGTGGCGGTGTCGACCCCCTCGACCACCGATTTGAGCACATCTTTGATTACAGTGTCCTTGACCTTTAGGGGCAGGGTTGTCGGCCACTTGCCCTCGCTGCTGAGTTTCTTGTGAAGTTCCTGGATCCGATGATAGTGTTCGGCTTCGTCGGCGGCCAGGGTCTGGAACATTTTGCGCCCCAGCGGGTCCTTTGTCCGCTGCGCGTGTTTGCTATAGAACTCGCCTTCCCTTTTTTCATTTGTCAGAGCGACTTGCAAGGCTTCAATACGTTCTTCCGTCTTGGCACTCATGGTGAGGAGTCCTTTCCGTTACAGGCCATTCAAGCCGGGTGGCAACGACGCCCAGACAGCGGCGCTCGACACTGCTGACCGCTGCAGCGCCAAAGCGGGGGCGCCACGAGCTGCAATCGGCTTGAAGGGCGTTGGCGTTGTCTTGAAATTTCAATAAAAGGTGCGTATCCGGTCACCATGTTGCCCGACCGACGGCGTGATTAGCGACAGTGTACACAGCTTTTCGTCAAATCGTCAAGGGACTGACCGGTGATTTTAGCAAAATGCTCGAGCTGGCGCTTGGGTGCGATGGTGCGGCCGCATGACCGGCATTGGAGCATCGGGAAATCGGTCTTCCAGATGGTCCGCACGCCGTCCTTTTCTTTGAGCGGTATCACATCCACCGGGCAGATGTAAGCGCACGAACCGCAGGCGATGCATTCCGCCGGTGATTCGTTAAAGGGTGTGGCTACCCGACGCTGAGTACCCCGACTTTCGAACCCGATGGCCGACACACCGACGACCTCGCGGCAGGTGCGCACGCACTGCCCGCAGAGAATGCACCCCCTGACATCAATTTCAAAGCGCGTGCCCTCAACCCCGTGTTGGGCAGCCAGCTCCAGCAATCGCGGATGTTTGGGATTGCGGGACAGCATCAGCTCGATCACCAGCCGCCGGACGTTGTTGACCCGCTGGGTGTCGGTTTTGACTTCCAGGCCCTCGCTGACCTCGTAAATGCAGGAAGCCACCAGGCGGGTGCGCTTGCCGTGGCTGATCTCCACCATGCACATGCGGCAGGCGCCGTAGGGTTCGAGTTCCGGATTGCTGCAGAGGTTGGGAATGTGAATATTGGCATCCCGGGCCGCTTCGATAACGGTGCTGCCGGCCGGTGCCTGTACCTGCCGGCCGTTGATTTTGAGTGTTACCATTTCCGACATTTCGTAACTCCCTTGCTGGCAATCGAAAAACAAAATGCGATGATCGCATTCCGGATGCGTTATGAGACTTTTACCGCATCAAATTTGCAGGATTCATAGCAGGCTCCGCATTTGATGCAAAGTTCCTGGTTGATGGTGTGAAGTTCTTTCTTCTCGCCTGTGGCGGCCTGGGTAGGACAGATCCGGGCGCAAACATGGCAGCCAGTGCAGGTTTCCGGATCGATGCTATAGGTGATCAGGGCCTTGCAGACGCCGGCGGGGCAGCGCTTGTCTTTTATGTGTGCTTCGTACTCGTCTCTGAAATAGCGGAGGGTTGTCAGCACCGGGTTGGGAGCCGAACCGCCCAGGGCGCAGAGAGACCCGTCGGCAATGGCCTGCCCCATCCATTCCAGTGTGTCGAGGTCTTCCATGGCACCTTTGCCTTCACAAATCCGGTCCAGAATCTTGCGCATCTGCAGAACCCCTTCCCGGCACGGGGTGCACTTTCCACAGGACTCGCCTTCAAGGAAGGAAAGGAAGTATTTGGCGACGTCCACCATGCAGTTGCGTTCGTCCATGACGATCATGCCGCCCGAGCCCATCATGGAGCCGAGGTCGGTCAAGGCGTCGAAGTCCACCGGCATATCCAGGTGCTCCTCGGGGATGCAACCGCCGGACGGGCCCCCGGTCTGAACTGCTTTGAACTTCCGCCCCTTGGGAATGCCGCCGCCGATCTCGTAGATGATCTCCCGCAGGGTGATGCCCATGGGAACCTCCACCAAACCGGTGTTGTTTATTTTTCCTACCAAGGAGAAGATCTTGGTGCCCTTGCTCTTTTCGGTGCCGATGCCGGCATACCAGGCGGAGCCGTTGTTGATGATCAGTGGAACGTTGGCCCAGGTTTCCACGTTGTTGAGCGTGGTGGGCTTGTTGTAGAGTCCGCGATCGGTGGCGTGGACGTATTTCGCCCGCGGTTCGCCGGAACGGCCCTCGATGGAGGCGAAAAGCGCGGAGGATTCCCCGCAGACGAAGGCCCCGCCGCCGCGGTTGATAAGGAGGTCGAAGCTGAAATCGGTGCCCATGATATTATCACCCAGCAGGCCGATTTCACGGGCCTTTTCGATGGCCAGGGTGATATTCTTAACGGCCAGGGGATACTCATTGCGCACATAAATGTAGCCATGGGTGGAGCCGATGGCGTAGGCACCGATGACCATCCCCTCCAGAACGGAGTGCGGATTGCCTTCCAGCAGGCTGCGGTCCATATACGCACCCGGGTCCCCTTCGTCGGCGTTGCAGATGATGTACTTGGGCTCGCCTTGGGC
>JBFYWS010000192.1:0-5564 GCA_041310935.1 Desulfobacteraceae bacterium
GTAGGTCAATACCACCTGGGCGGTCTCCGAAGGCCTCTGGTCGAGAAGGGCGTAGGCCTCGGCGGCTTTTTCGACGGGAAACTCGTGGGTGATGAAGCGGGACGGTTTCACGCAGCGGATCATGTCCCATGCCGTCGCCAGCCGCCGGGCCGTTGTCCAGCGTGCGAGCAACTCGTGGGGCAGGGTGCTCACCTGGCTGCTGATCAGGCGGATGCGGCTGCGGTGGAATTTTCCGCCCAGGCTAACGCTGGTCGGTTTCGTGCCGTACCAGGAGCCGATGATGATGCGGGACGCAAACCCGGCGGTTGCGATGGCCGCATCGAGCGTCTGCGGATTGCCCGAAAGTTCGAACACGAGGTCGGCCGTGGTCCCGCCGGACTCCTCCTCCAGCCGGCCTTTCAAGACTCCCGGGTCGGCCGTGTCGAAGACCGCGTGGGCGCCGGCCGCCCGCGCGGCGGCGCGGCGCCGCGGAAACGGGTCGACGCCGAAGAGGCTTTTCAGCGGGTAGCGGGAGAGCAGCGCGGTGGCGAGCAGCCCCACGACACCCTGGCCGAAGACCACGACGCGCTCGCCGATCACCGGGTGCCCGTCCATCATCAAGGTCACGGCGGTTTCCATGGTGGCGAGGAACACGGCGTCGCGCGTCTCCACGTCGTCCGGAATCGGGATGAGCTCGGCGGGGGCGGCCACGAGATGGCTGGCGTGCGGGTGAAAACAGAAGACGCGGCGGCCGCGCCAGGCCGGGTCCACCAGACGCCCTACGGCCGTCACCCCGCCGGCCGCGGCATACCCATAGCGCAGCGGGAACCGGGGCGCTCCGGTGAGCGCGGGCAGTTTCGCATCCAGGGGCATGTCCGCGGGCACCTGCCCACGGTAGACCAGAAGCTCGGTGCCGGCACTGACCGCCGAAAGGCCGACCTGGACGAGGACCTCCCCCGGTCCCGGCTCCGGAACCTCATCGGCCGCGACATCGACGTGAAACGGGGATTGGAAGACGACGCTGGTGCGCTTCATGCCGGGGTCCACCATGGGCGCGCCCACAGGATCAGATCCCGCCCCATGGGCTGATAGAACGCCTCTTTGAATTGCAGATGGACAGCGCCCCCGGAGGCACCGGCATCGAGGACGGGCAGGCCTCCGACGAACTGGGGGCTGATGGTGATGATGAAGAGGTCGGCGACCTGCTGCCGCACGAAGCTCGTGATCACGCGCGCTCCGCCTTCCACCATGAGGCGGTTGACCCGCCGGTCCGCGAGCAACGCCATGGCCGAGGGCAGATCGATCCAGCCGTCGGCTCCGGCGCCGCAGGGCATCGGCTCCGCTCCGGCCGCCCGCAATGCCTGCGCTCGCGATTCCGGCAGGCCGGGCTTGTGAATGATCCACGGTCGGGTGTCCGGGCGTTGCACCAGGCGTGCGGCCGGAGGGGTTCGCAGATGCGTGTCCAGGACGACGGGCTGTGGGTGCGGGCCGCGGGCATGCGTGACGGTGAGACGGGGATCGTCCGAGAGGAGGGTGCCGATGCCGATCAGGATGCCATCGCAGAGCGCGCGGATCCCATGGGTGAGCGCCATGGACTCGGGGCTGCTCAGCTGGATCCGCTCCCGGTTGTGGCCGGCGATGCTGCCGTCGACACTCTGGGCATAGCTCAACACCACGAACGGCCGCCCATGCTGCACCCGGAAGCGCTCCGCGTCGGCCAGGCCGGCGCCGAGGTCCGCGAGCGAGCGGATGTCCCGCCGGTCGATGGGGGCGTGAGGGTCTTCGGTCATGTCGTTTTTCATGGGAATGAAGGATCAAGGCCCGGGCGGCGCGTGGCCCCCGAGCCGCTTCATGAAGAAACGGTCCTCCGGCTGCCAGAGCTTCAGATCGCCCGCACCGGTCATAATAAGGGCCACGCCGCAACCCAACACGAGCCCCCACTCGACGCCGGGGATCGGGCCGGCCATCGCGCGGGCGACCGTCACACTGGCGGCCAGGCCCGCCATCCGTGTCATGACGCCGAACGCGAGCAGGGCCGCGCACGTCGCAAGCAGTGCGCATCCGGCAGTGGAAAGAGATGCCACGCCTTCACCGGCCGGGGAGCGGCCCACCAGCACGACCACGCCGGCGACGGCCGCCGCCCGCAGAGCGATGGGCAGGAATCGGGCGATCGCGCGGTCGGTGCGCTCCAGCCCGCGGATCAGGGGCCTGCCATCGGCCGTTGCATGGCCGCAGACGACCAGCCAATCCCGGGCGAACCCGGCCAGCAGGGCCGCGGTCATAATGAGCGCCACCGGGCGCGTGGCCCCCGGCTCAAAAAGCGGCAGCAGTGCCGCCCCTGCGAAACCCATTTCGCAGCCGGCCACCAGGCGGGCTTCGGCCCGGGGCTGCACCGGGGCGATGGGCCGGCCGGCTTTCTGCCGGGCTCCCACCGCGGCCTTCAGCGCATAATACCCCAGACCGACGCAGAGATAGGCGACCGGCGCCTTGCCGATCCAGACGACAAGCGCCGTGGCAATCAAGAGGCCGAGCGCGTCGATTTCGGTGTCGAGGTGCTCCCCCAGGCGCGTTGTGCTGCCGGTCACCCGCGCGAGAAATCCATCCGCGCCATCGAGGGTGGCGGCCGCGATGTAAAGTGCCGCCGGCGCCCAGGCGAGCCAGCCCGCGAGGCTTCCATCGGCGCGTGCCGGTTGGAAGACAAACCCGGCCAGAACGGCGATCAGGCCGCCCCGCAGCAGGGTCAGCCAGTTGGCGGCTCCCAGCGATGGCCGCAGCTGCGGCTCCTGCGGGGGATGGTTCAGCGCAAGCGCCCGGCCCCATCGAATCCATCCATACACCAGGATGGCGGCGGTTTGCAAACCCCCCTGCAGCGCGGCGGAAAGCCCCCCGTGTTCGAGCAGCAGCCAGAACGCGCCGCCGATGAACGGGACACCCCAGGCCCCGGCCAGGCGCCACTGGCGGCGGAGCTGCCGTTGGGCGGTCAGTGGGGATTCTGAGCTTCGCATGGGCGGTCCTCGGGAACCATTCTGGAGCGGTGCCGCGCAGGCGCTGTCGAGCGCGGGCTCCGATGGGTGGGGTCGCTCATAGGAGCGGTTGCTGCTGCGCCGGTGCGCCGCACGGGAAGCGCCGGAGGATGTGGTCCTGCAGATCGTCGAGCAGGCGGCGCTCAGCGTCGTCCAGGCCCGCGGACTGCCTGAGCCCGCGGATTTCCGCCAAGGCGCTCTGGGGGGTGGTGCGGCGGTTGCCGGTATGGTCCGTCAGTGCCTCCTTCCGACAGATGCGCCGCTGAAAGGCATCGCGCGCCCGGGTCAGATGCGGCGGGAGCGGGTCGTCATAGTTGCGGAACAGGATGCGCTCCGCCAGGATGCGCGCCTCGGGGCTGGAAAACCGGGCTGCAATTTCCACTTTTCCGTCAAAGGCCGCGGCGTGGAAGGCGCGGCACAGGGCCTCGTCGGCGCGCGGCAGGAACCCCGTCTGGTAGAGGCTCGCGTCGGCATCCAGGTCGGGGATGAACGCGTAGCGGAAGTTGCGGTGATAGGCGCTGATCTGCTGGAACTCACCCTCGTGAGACTGGAGCCAGCGAAGGTTTTCCTGCATGTGCTGCCGGCGTTCGCTGCCGATCGCCTCGATGGCGTGGTCCGTGGGCGGCAGCAGGAAGCCTGGTTCGCCGAAACGCTTGCGCACCACTCGGGTGGTCTCGGCGACGGTCGGCTCTGTTGCTATCCTCAGGTGGGGCAGATCGAGGCGCAGCCACAGGGACTGATTGGGGTAGGGGGCCGAATAGCCGATGGCGATCACCGGGGCCTGGAAGCGCTGCCGTGTTCCGAACTCGCCGCTCACCAGCACGCCCCATTTGTGGTCGCCGGCGGCGGTCTTGAACGCGACGGGCAACTCCTCCGACCGCTGGGCGTCGATCTCCTTGCGGAAGCCATCGTCGAGATGGCGCCACATTTTCGTTTCCCGGGAAAGCAGGCGGGCCAGCCTCAGCGTGGCTTCCACGTCCGACAGCGCATCATGGGACTGGCCGGTGAAAAGGTCGTTGGCGGCCCCGAGGTCCTCGAGCTTCAGGGAGGCCTTGCCGTTTAACTCCGGCCACCGTAGCGGCTCGCGCCGGTAGAGCCAATACATGATGGTGACGGGCAGCAGGTCCATCCGACGGCAGCCGTTGGCAAACTGGTGGGTGTAGGGTGGCAGCAGATTGCGGTGGAACGAGAAGCGCAGGAACTCGTCGTCGAACCCGATGGAGTTGTAACCGATGCTGGTCGTCTCCGGCCGGTTCAGCTGAGCGTGGATCTCCCGCAGGGAGTCGACCTCGCAGCGGCCCCGACCGGTCTCCGGCCGGAGGCGGTTGACGAGGATGGCCGCTGGCGAGGGGATCACGTCCGGGCGCAGGCGGATCGTCGTCGTGAATCGGTCGAGTTCGTTGAGATCGCCATCGGTGCGGATGGCTGCAAATTCCAGGACCTGGTCGAACGCCCTGTTCAGTCCCGTGGTCTCGATGTCGTAAAACAGGTAGGTCTCGGCCATGAGCGTGTGTTTGCGACGCCCGGCCGCCTTTTGTCAAGCAGAAAATAGGGTTCCAGGGGTCAAGGGGTCGAGGGTTCAAGTGAAATAAGTGAAGGTGAATACTGGATGGTGTAACGGATGGTGGAGAAAAATACCAATGTCTGTGTTGCTTGAAGCGTAACATCCTTTATGCCGCGCGATACAACACGCACCACACCTTGGAACTTGTGGCCATTTTCAAAGTCATTCAAATTCGCTTGAACCCTTGGACCCTCGACCCCTTGGCCCCTTTATTGCGTGGTAATCACCAACTCCTCATGCCCGTGCCCGAACTCCATCAGCAGGTCGCCCACGGTCTTGACGATCTCCTCGGGCGCCAGCTTGGTTTCCACGTAGATGTTCGTCTTGCGGATCTTCTCCGGGATCCGCAGCTGGTCGGAGTAACGCGAAAAGCAGGGTTGCTGACCGTCGTACATCCACAGGACCTTCTCGAACTGCTGGGAGTGGGTCGCGGCGAAGTGGTTGCACAGGGTCGTCAGCATCTGCTCCCAGGACTTGACCGGGAAGGTGTTGCCCTGGAAGCTGAAGGAGTTGATGGATTTGTCCGCGAAGAATTCCGGCTTCTTGCCCTTGATGTCGGAGCTCTTGTCCGGGTGCGCGGGCGGGTCCGCGAGTGGGGTCGCATCCTCCCGGCGCTGGAGTGACTCCCGGTCGCGGGCGGTGTCGCTCAGGAGCCACTGCGCGACATGCTGGCGGATGAACCCCTCGACCACTCCCGGATCGGGTTTGCAGCCGCAGAGTTTTTCCGTGGCGTCGCTCAGGATTTCCACCAGGATTTTGTTCGGCCCCGCCATCACCTTGTTCCAGGCCTCGGGCAGGAACTCGGCCGCCATTTTCCGTTTCTGGCTCTGATGCGCGGCCATGGCCGCTTCGAGATGACTTCCGTCGGCCACTTTTTCCCGGCTCAAAAACGCTATCAGGTCGGCGGCCGCATGCTCCGGTTTCTGATCGATGAGGTCGATGACATGGCAGCGTTTCTGGCTCAGCCCCCCCTTGGCCGATGGCAGGTAGAACCACCA
>JBFYWS010000411.1:0-5159 GCA_041310935.1 Desulfobacteraceae bacterium
CCGTCCTGGCCGAAGACGGCCGCAAGGCGGTGGCGGCCTTCTCGGCCGGCCGTTTCGACATCGTGTTCATGGACGTGGCGATGCCGGAGGTGGACGGCCTGGAGGCGGCGCGCGCCATCCGGCAGGTGGAGGAGAGCCGCGGCGGCCGGACGCCGATCATCGCCATGACCGCCCATGCCATCAAGGGGGACCGCGAACGGTGCCTCGCGGCCGGGATGGATGACTACCTGCCCAAGCCGATCGATTCCGAAAAACTGCGGCAGATGATCAACCGCCTGGCACCGGACGTGGGCGGCCCGGCCGCGCCGGCGGAGGGCGGCGCACCCGCCCGGACCGAGGATTTCCTAAAGGCGTTCGAAAACGACTGGGGGTTTTTCAAGGAGGTGGTGGAGGTCTTCTGCGCCGATTACCCGAACCATCTGGCGGCCCTGCGCCATGCCGCCGCGGCGGCTGATGCGCCGGCCTTCATGCGGGCGGCGCACTCCCTGAAGGGGATGCTGCGCAACTTCCAGGCCGAAGCGGCGGCCGAGAGGGCCGCCGCGTTGGAAAAAATGGGCCGCATCGGGGTCATGACCGGGGCCGACCCGCTCACCGATGCGCTGGCCGAGGATCTGGATGCGCTCGAAAAGGAGCTGCACCGTGTGCTTGCCCAGGCGCCGGCCGGTGGGCAAGAAACTGGCGTTTTGGAGCAGCCTGAAGTATGATGAAAAGGTTAGTGTTCAGGTAGAGAGGGTTCAAGGCACGGTGAAGCGAGTGCCTAAAATGCCTAAAGTGCGCTAAAATGCCTAAAATGCCTAAAATTTGAAAAATGTAGTCTAACCGCTGACGGACGCCGACGGACGCAGACCTTTTGCCTGGCCGACCCGGCGGGCCAAAACCTGCAAGCCCTCCGGGCAGCTGCGAATGGTTCGTCATCGCGAAGCGATCGCATCTTTTAGCGCCGCAGGTCACGGAGCTAAAAACGCATGCAGCAGAATGCGAACGTCTTTGGTGGATTGATTATTTTATCCCTCCAACTTTAGGCATTTTAGGCAATTTAGTGCATTTTAGGCACTTCAATTTAGGCACTTCAATTTGCCGTCTGCGTGTGTCTGCGGCAAAAAAATAAATCAATCTCGAGCAACGCCCAAACCCAACAAACCCAATGAACCCAACAAACCCAACACACCCACCGGTCTCGAGAAAAAAGATCCTTGTCGTCGACGATGACCGGGTGATGCTGACGTTCGCCGGCAAACTGCTCGGGCGGGAGGGCCACGAGGTCAGGACGGCCGCCGACGGCTTCGAGGCCCTGAACGTGCTGTCGGACTTCATCCCGGACGTCATCTTCTTCGACCTGATCATGCCGAAAATCGACGGGGACAAGCTGATCCAGATCATCCGCAGCATGCCCCGCTTGAAGGACAGCTTCCTCGTGATCGTATCGGCCGTCGTGGCGGAAGTCGACTTCAATTTCCAGGCGACGGGGGCCGACTACTACATCGCCAAGGGCCCCTTTAAGGCCATGGCGGCGAACATCATCGCCGCCATCAAGGCCTCTGAGGCGCCCCGGGGCCGGGACATCCCCAAGCCGGTGGTGGGCCTCGAGCACGCCTCCACCCGGCAGCTCACCCGGGAGCTGCTCTCGCGCAACCGCCACCTGGAGACCATCCTCGAGAGTATGGCGGAGGGCATCCTCGAGGTGTATTCGGGCCGGATCGTTTACGCCAACTCCGCCGCCATCGCCATGCTCGGCATCCCCTCGCAACGGCTGCTGACCGCGCACCCGCCCGACCTGTTCGAGGGTGCGATCCGGGAGCGGCTTGCGGCGCTCTTCGCCACCGCGCCGGGGCAGCCGGCCGAGATCGGCGAGAACAACCCGCTCGAGCTGAACGGCCGGCAGCTCCTTGCGAAGAAGCTGCCGGTGAAGGGCGACGAGTCCACGGTGATGCTGATGCTCACCGACATCACCGAACGCAAGCGCCTGGAAATGCAGCTCCAGCACGTTCAGAAAATGGAGGCGATCGGCACCATCGCGGCCGGTGTTGCCCACAATTTCAGGAACACCCTGACGGAGATCCTCGTCAACAGCCAGCTGATCCAGTTCAGCCACAAGGGCGAGCCGCCCCTGCTGGAGATCACCGACCGCATCCACTCCTCGGTGAAACGGGGGGCTCGGCTCGTCGACGGCCTGCTGCATTTCTCGCGCAAGCAGATCAGCAAGGAGTTCAAGGCCGTGGACCTCGTGCGCGTCATCCGGGAAACCGACCAGATCATCCGCAACTCCTTCAGCGCCAAGGTCGAGATTCGCACGGCGCTGCCCGACGCGCTCTGGATCATGGGGGACGCCCCGGGGCTGAGCCAGGTCATCATGAACCTGTGCACGAACGCCCGGGACGCCATGCCGGACGGCGGTCTCCTCACCATCGAGGCCCGGCGCGAAGAGGCCCGGGCGCTGGTGCTGGTCTCGGACACGGGCGCGGGCATGGACCGCGAGACATTGGAAAAATGCTTCGACCCGTTTTTCACCACCAAACCGGTCGGCCAGGGCACGGGCCTGGGCCTTTCCACGGCGTATGGGATCATCAAGGGTCACGACGGCACGATCAGCGTCGAATCGGCGCCGGAGGCGGGGGCGACCTTCCGGCTGCAGTTCCCGCTGGCCGTGCCGGAGGAGTCCCCACCCGCGGCTGAACTTCGGACATTGATCCACGGCCGCGGGCAGCGCATCCTGATCGTCGACGACGAAGCGGAGATCAACTGGGCGATGCAAGGCCTGCTGAAAAGCCTCAACTACCAACCGGTGCTTGCCGAAAACGGCCAAGATGCCCTCCGGCTTTACTCCGATCTTCGGCCCGCGCTGGTATTGCTCGACCTGAACATGCCGGGGATGGAGGGGCTGGAATGCGCTCGCCGCATCCTCGCGATCGACCCGGCGGCGCAGATTGCGATCCTCTCCGGTTACGGGCCTTTCCTGCCGGAGCTGCAGGAGCTGCTCAAGAAGCGGCTGCTCAAGGGCCACCTCACCAAGCCGGTCGGCATTACCGAACTCAGCCACTTTCTGGCGGAAGCTCTTTCGCCGGCGGCGAAAGAGATATTGAATAGATCTGATTGACAGGACGAGTAAAAAAGCGGGTTGCGGAACGCTGCGCCGCTCGTTCGGTAATGAAGTGTCGCCCTTGTGGGAGTGGCTTCCAGCCACGATCATCGCGACTTTTTACGAGTTCATCAACTTTAGTCACGTGTAACTTTAGGTCACTTTAGTCACTGGCGTTTCCCTGCTTTAGTCACCTTTCTTTCATACCAGGAGACATACGAATGAGACGTTCTGTGCTGCTGATGGGGATTGGTTTGGTCGTACTTCTGGCGCTTGCCGGGTGCTCATCCAAGGAGGACAAAAAGCAGTCCCACTTCACCCAAGGCAAGGCGTACTTCGACAAGGGCGAGTTCAAGGCGGCCAAGATCGAGCTCAAGAACGCCATCCAGATCGACCCGAAGTTCGTCCAGGCCCACATGCTGCTGGCCGAGACGAGCCTGAAGCTGGGCGAGGCCCAGGAGGCCTTCCGGGCGTACTCCACGGTGGTCGAGCTCGACCCCGCCGGCACCGAGGCCCAGGTCAAGCTTGCCACCTTCCTGCTGCTGGCCCAGAAATACGACGAGGCGCGGACACGGGTGGACGGGATCCTGGCGCGCGAGCCGAACAACGTCGAGGCGCTGCTGCTTCTGGCCACACTGTTCGATCACGGCAAGGACCTCTTCGAGGCCGGCAACGTCTTTCGCAAGGTGATCGACATCAACGGCAAGGAAGCCCGGGCCTACCTCGGCCTGGCGCGGGTGCTGGCCCAGCAGGGCCGGCCGGACGAAGCCGAGCGGGTGCTCCTGCAGACGCTGGTCATCGACCCGACGTCCGTGAGGAACCGTCTGGCGGTTTTCAGTTTCTACGTCAGCCAGCGCAAGTTCGACCAGGCCGAGGCGGAGATCAAGCGGGTCGTGGCCGACAACCCCGGCGAGGTGGACCTGCTCATCACGCTGGGCAACTTCTACCTGGGCATGCAGAAAATCGAGCCGGCCGAGGCCGCCTATCGCAAGGCGGTCGAGGCGGGCCCGAAGAGCGCGAAGCCTCTCATGGTGCTGGCCGGCTTCTACGGGGCGATCGGCCAGAAGGACAACTCGCTTGCGATGTACCGCCGGGCCGCCGAACTCGAGCCGGAGAATGTCAACATCGTGAGCGCCATCGCCCGCTTTTACCTGGGGCAGGGCGACATCGCGGCGGCGGAGAAGGAGAACGCCCTGGTGCTCCTGAAGCGGCCCAAGTACTTCCCGGCGCGCATGCTGCAAAGCGAGCTGTTGATCGCCAAGCGGGATTTCGGGCCGGCCGTCGAGCTGCTCAATCAGTTGATCCAGGAGGAACCCACGTCCGCCCGGGCCCATTACTTCAAGGGCCTGGCGCACTTCGGCCAGGGGGACGTCCGCCTGGCCCAGGCCGCCGTCGGCAAGTCGCTCGAGCTCGAAGCCGGCAACCCCCGGGCGCATCTGCTGCTGGCCGAGATCTACCTGCGGGAGCGTGATTCCGACCGAGCCCACAAAGAGGTGGCGGCGGCGCTCAAGATCGAGCCCCAGAACTACCAGGCGCAGATGATGCTCGGTACCATTTACCTTGGCCAGCAAAAATACGCGGAGGCTGAGGCCGCCTATCAAGCCCTCGTGCGGGCCGAGCCGAACAACCCTGCTGGGTATTTCCGGCTGGGCAGTCTGCAGCAGGCCCGTAAGCAGTACGACCAGGCGCTCGCGAGCTACGACCGTGCGCTCGCCCTGAATCCAAACCTGCTGGATGTCTTCAGCAGCCTCATCCATGTTTACGTCGAGCAGAAAAAAATCGATCAGGCCTTCGAGCGCTGCGACCGGCAGCTCCAGCAGGTGGAGGGCACACCGGCTGCGGCCGGTGTCATCCACAACCTGAAGGGCGGCCTGTACCTGTCCAAGGGGGATGCCGCCGCCGCAGAGGGATCCTTCCGCACGGCCATCCAGAAAAACCCGAACCTGCTCGCGCCCTACTACGCGCTGGCCGGCATCTACCTGCGGGACCAGAAGTCCGACCAGGCCATCGAGCAGTTCAAACAACTGATTGCGGTCAACCCGAAGCAGGCCGGTCCGCACATGATGATCGCGGTGATCTACGA
>JBFYWS010000462.1:0-5884 GCA_041310935.1 Desulfobacteraceae bacterium
GCACGTTTACGGCATCAGCCGCAACCGCGAAGAAACGCAGAAGATTGAGGCTGCGGCCCGGCGTGTCCCCGGTGTCTCCAAACTCGTTTCGGGAATCAGTGTTGTCACCGGCGTGTGATCGGCCGGGGGTGGCAAGAAAAAGGCGGTGTCGCGCCGCGGAGGGGCATGGTTCTGCCCCGTTGTCCGCGGCGCTTTGCAACAGGAACCCCATCCGGCGGCTTGTTTGAACACCATCCCCCGACCATGCGGCGGTTCAGCGGACCGTCACCACCGGGCAGGGGGCGTTCATGATGATGTACTGGGCGGTGGAGCCGAACAGCAACTTGCCCACTTTCGACTTGCGTTGAATGCCGATGATGATTTCATCGGCCTTTTTTTCATCGGCGATACGGACCATGTCTTCCCCGGCTTCCAGGCCGCGCACCGACAGCAGGGTTTCGCAGGAGAGCCCGTCCCCCTTGAGGATAATTTCCTGCTGCTGCAACTCCTTCTCGGCCTCTGCGAACTCTTTGCGCGGGATCTCGGGCCCGCCGACCATGGACTGCACGAGCAGGATGGTCCCCTTGAATGCGCCGGCGTGTTGGATGGCCAACTGGAGCGCTTCTTTCGCTATTTTGGAACCGTCGTACGCCACAAGAATCTTCATGACACCTCCCGATCAAAGACCCAGGTCCTGGTTGACGAGAACGACTTTCACCCGGCCCTTGGGGAACGATTTTTCCGTGATGGTCCAGCTGTTGCAAATGCGCTCGGGGCTCTTGCACTCCTCGCAGTAGGAGGTTTTTACACAGGGGGTCTTCTTGTCGAGCCGCATGGCGTTGGCCGGGGCGGCGATGTTTTTCACCCGGAACATGGCCTCGTCCACGCTCGGCACGATCTTGTTGCGGCCGATCACCACCGCGACGTGTTTGGGGCCGAAGGTGAGGGCGGCCACGCGGTTTCCGAACATGTCCAGGTTGACGAGCTGGCCGTCCTCGGTCACGGCGTTGGAGCCGGTGATGAACAGGTCCACGAGCAGCGACCGGCGACGGCGCTCCATCTGCTCTTCGGCCGGAATCTGCTTGTCGAGGGTGTCGATCATCTCGAGGTCCGTGCGGTCCTTGACGGCCTGGTAGAGGCCGGTGCCCGCCACGGTGATGGACCCGCCCCAGGAGACGCTGCGGGCCCCGGTCTTGGCCAGAATGTCCAGGACGATCTTCTGGGCGTCGGCGGCGGTTTCGGCGAGATGCACCTCGAAGTTGTTCGTCTCCAGGGCGCTCTTCAGGTCGGCCAGGCGAATGCTCCAATAGTGGTTCAACGGTTTGTCCATGCTACCCTCCATCGCGGACTCAGGGTGAATGATTGCGCAGGGAGAGCCTAATGAATCTTGGTCGAAGAATCAACAGAAATTAGATGGTTTGACAGCCGGCGCAGGCTTTTCTATAAATACGGGTCACCGGCATTTTTGCCGCGCTGAATCCCACGCGAAGGAGCGCATCATGGAAAAACGTGAGCAGGGTGATGTCGCGTTCATCAGCGGCCAATGGCCCTTAGATCGGGAAAAGCCCACGATCCTCTTTATCCACGGCGCCGGGGAGTCCTCGCTGCTTTGGCACGCCCAGGTGGACGGGCTGAAAGCGCGCGCGAACACCGTGGCCGTCGATCTGCCGGGCCATGGCCGCAGCCGCGGCAGCGCCAAACAACGGGTGGAGGATTATGCCGCGGATCTCATCGATTTCATCACGGCGATCGCCGCGCCGAACCCGATCCCCTGCGGGTTGAGCATGGGAGGCGCCATCGCGCAGCAGCTTCTCCTCGACCATGCCGACCATTTCCGGGCCGGCATCATCGTCAGCTCCGGGGCGAGGCTGAGGGTCCTGCCGTCGCTGTTTGACATGATCGCACAGGACTTCTCCGCCTACGTGGAGATGGTCGACCGGCTGGGGTTCTCGGAGAAAACGGCGGCCGCCGTGAAGCAGCCCTTTCTGGAAGAGCACCTGAAGGCCCGGCCGGAGGTTGCCGGCGGGGATTTCAAGGCCTGCGACCGGTTCGACGTGATCGCACGTCTTGCGTCCATCCGGGTGCCGGTCCTGGTCATATCGGCGGCAGACGACAAGCTCACCCCGCCGAAGTATGCGGAGTTTCTGGCGCAGCACATCGCGGCCAGCCGCCGAGTCCACATCCCGGGCGCCGGCCATTTCGTGCCGATCGAAAAACCGCAGGCCGTGAACGCGGCAATCGCAGAGTTCCTGGATGGTAACTACTCAGGCAAGATAGACTGAAGGTCGATTGACATGAAAGACGAACGCGGCTTGTACTATTACCCCTCCCCCGGCGACCACCGCGAGCGGATGTACGTGAAGGAGGCGGAGGGTGTCGTCTGGTTCCGCATGTGGAGCGCTGCTGACCCCGCGCTCTGGGAGCAGCACGACTGGGTGCCCTACGCGGCCATTCTGCGCGCGGCGGAAATGTACGACGGCAAGAATTTCGACCCCCGCCGGGCCTACGACATCGAGGCGGCCCGGGCCCTGCTGCACGAAGGCACGTGAGTCCGTGCCATCCGTATCCCCATGATCATTACCATCACCGATAACCTGCGGTTGAAGGGCGTTCCCGGCGAGCTCAAACAGGCGCTGCTGGAAAAGCTCGAGTTCCCTAACCCCAAGTGGGTTGAAAACGAGCGCATGGGGCGCTGGAACCGGGGGACCCCGCGGGTGCTCACGTTTTACGACAAGGTGGGTGCGGACGGCCTCTGGATCCCGCGCGGGTACCTGCGCCAGCTCATCCTGACGTGCCGGCAGATGGGGGTCGACCACCGGATCGAAGACCGGCGGCGGCGCCTGCCGCCGGTCGACTTCGACTTCCGCGCCGAGCTGCGGCCCTTCCAGCAGGCCGCCGTGGAGCAGATGCTGCCGCGGGACTTCGGGACCCTGAGCTCGCCTACCGGCTCCGGCAAGACCGTGATGGCGCTCGCGCTCGTGGCGCGCCGCCAACAGCCCGCCATCATCGTCGTGCACACGAAGGACCTGGCCTCCCAGTGGGTCGAACGGATCGAGACCTTTCTCGGCATCCCGCCGGCGGAGTGCGGCATGATCGCGGGCGGCCGGGTGCGGACCGGGGAGCGGATCACGGTGGCCCTGGTGCAGTCTCTCTACAAGTGCGCCGACCAGGTGGCCGGGCGCATCGGCTTCGTCGTGGTCGATGAGTGCCACCGCTGCCCGAGCCGCATCTTCACCGAGGCCGTGACCCGCTTTGATTCCATGTACATGCTGGGGCTTTCCGCCACCCCGTATCGCCGGGACAACCTGTCCCGGTTGATTTTCTGGCACCTCGGCGACGTGCACCACGAGGTGGACAAGTCCGGGCTGGTGGACACCGGCGAGGTGCTGGAGGCCGAGGTCATCACGCGCGAAACCGAGTTTCGGCCCTACCACGACCCCGTCAGCGAATACAGCAAAATGCTCTCCGAGCTCACGGCGGACACCGAGCGGAACCTGTTGATTGCGGGCGACATCGCCCGCGAAGCCGCGCAGATCAACGGCATCTGCCTGGTGCTGTCTGACCGCAAGGCCCATTGCGAAAACCTGCAGACGCTGCTGCGCTATCGCTTCAAGGTCGAATCCGAGCTGCTCACGGGCGACCTGCCCCTCACCCAGCGCCAGGAGGTGACGGAGCGCCTGAACGCCAGGCAGGTCCGGGTGGTGATCGCGACCGGCCAACTGATCGGTGAGGGCTTCGACTGCCGGCACCTGTCCAGCCTGTTTTTTGCCACCCCCGTTCGTTTCAGCGGGCGGGTGCTCCAGTATCTCGGACGGGTTCTGCGCCCGGCGCCCGGAAAGGACAACGCCCGGGTTTTCGACTACATCGATATCCACGTCCCCACCCTCGTCAATGCCGCCAATGCCCGCCGGCGCGTTTACCAGCGCGGCTGACCATCTGCCTCCCGCCATTTCGCGATAGCCCTGTCGTTTCTTGTAAATATGACTACAACCTCTCTCTAACCTACCACGGTTCGCTTACAATGCGTTTGACAGCGACCCATGCCTTCCAGTCTGCCTTTGTATTCATATATACAAGCTGCGCTTGCAAGATATATGAAATCGTACTATAATTTTTCTGGATTCATCACCTCTTCGGATGGGCATCATGACTGAAAAGGATGTTGTCAAGCCAAGCGTTTTCAAGGGTCCATCCCTTGATGCCTTGCAACTGCTCAACGCCATCCTGGAAACCTCCCCCCAGCGGATGGTGTCCGACAACCAGGTGATGATCATTCTGGATGCGCTGGCCGGGGCGCAGGATCCCGCCCTGGTGGCGCGGTTCCCCGCCGTTCTGGCCATCTGTGCCCGGCGCGGGTTCGAGCTCGACAGCCAGGCTCTTTTTGCCCGATACTGGGAATCCAGCCCGAAGCGCCAGAACCTGGAAAAGCTGCTTCTCGTCAGCGCGGAGCTTTTCGTGCGCGAGCGTATCCCCGCGCCGAGCAACCTGCCGCAGATTGCCGAAACGTTGAAGGCCAGGCATGCCCCCCTGCTTTCCACCGATGCCGTGCCGCTGGTCAACGGTCCCACGGTGGCCATCGCGGACATGTACGCCGCCCTGAAACAATTTGCGGGCGATCTCAGGAAACCGCTTCCGGCGCAGGCGAAGGCGCCGGCCCCGGTCCCGGCGGTTCGGCGCCAATGGTCTCCGCAGTTGGAGCGCTTCTTGGACCTGCTGTTCTCGGACAAGCAGAAGGAGCTGGTATACAATCGCCTGAAAGGGCATCACCTCACCAAGACCGAGCGGGAATATTACTCGCGCGTGGTCAAGAAGAAGCTCGCCGCCATTGCCGACCCGGAAATGCAGGAATTGGCGGGGCTGCTCGTGCCGGAGGAGAGCCGGCCGCCCGGCGGCCGGCGCCGTCCGGAAAAACCGCTGCCGCGCCGAAAGGATGAAACGCTGACACCATGAACATACTTTGGGAAATCGGTCTGCAGGCGATTGAGATCATGACGCTGGTCGTCGGAATGCTGGGGATGGCCATGTCCCTGCTGTTGCTGTTTGCGCCATCCACCGCCAGGAATCTCAGCACGTTTTTAAACCGCAGCATGGATGTCGACAAGAAACTCCTCTTTTTGGACAAGAGCATCCGCACCGATGAGCTGATTTACGGCCATCCCGTCATCGTGGGCGGCGGCCTGGTGGCCGCTTCCCTGTTTGCGCTGATCTTCTTCTTTTTCAAGGTCGACATCGCCGAGTTCAACCGGATTTTTTTCGGCCCCACCAACAACTCCAGCGTCGGGGAGATCATCTTTCAGGCGGTTGTCTGGATCGGCAAGGTCGCGTGCTTTTTGGGTCTGGCCTTTGGCCTGTGTCTGTTGGCTTCCCCCGCGACCATGCGCCGCATCGAACGCAAACTGAATACGTATATGGAGACCCGGTCGCTCGTCGAGAGACTCGATCGGTCCAGCCATGACATCGACGCCGTTTTCTTCCGCTACCCGATCTTCTTCGGGCTTTTGGGCGGCGCCATCTCCTGCCTGTTGATCATCCTGTCCATTCTCAATCTGCTGCGGTGACGGCTTCATTGCGCGCCCACTTTTCCGCCTGCGGCGGATTGCACACCATCCCGCTGAATGAGCCCATTGCGCTGTTGCGCCTTTCAAACCAAGCGCCAATGAGATCGGTCTGCAATTGACAACCCGGAGCAAATCGCTTAACAGGCATGAGCTCTGGATTGAAGATTAAACGAAGGGTGCGAGTGGTGGGGTGATGATGAAGCTGCGGCTGTTACCTGCGGAACGGATGGATACGGACTTCCCCTGGATGCTGTGGGCGATCGGGTGGCTGGCCGTGTTGAAGGCGCTGCTTTGGCTGGCCTACGAGCCGGTGATGCCGGAGGAGGTCTTGAGGCTGCTGGGTTTTA
>JBFYWS010000463.1:0-3439 GCA_041310935.1 Desulfobacteraceae bacterium
CATCCACCTCGGCGGTGTGTGTGACCGGGCTATCCACCATCACCGTCGGGCAGGATCTCGGCCTCGCGGGCCAGGTCATTCTCATCTGTCTGTTCCAGATCGGAGGCCTGGGGATCCTCACCTTTTCCGCCGTGTTTTTTGTCATGCTGGGACATGGCCTGGCCTCCAAGGAACGCGACATTATGCAGTCGGCTTTCCTCTATGCCCCGCGGCGAGACCTGGCGCGCATCCTGAAGTTCGTTTTTCTTTCGACGTTTTTGTACGAGGGCGCGGGCGCCCTTCTGCTCTGGGCCAGATTCTCCCGGGATTTCCCCTGGAGCGAGGCCCTCTTCAAGGCCGTCTTCCATGCCATCTCCGCTTTCAACAACGCCGGGTTCTCGCTCTTCAGCGACAATCTCGTGTCCTACCAGGGGGATCCGATCGTCAACCTCACCGTGATGGGGCTCATCGTGGCCGGCGGCATCGGGTTCATCGTCCACTACGAGATGCACATGCGGTTTTTCGGCAAGCAAAGAAGGCTTTCGGTTCACACCAAGGTGGTCCTGGTCGCGACCGCCGTGTTGATCTCAGGCGGCGCCGTGCTGTTTTTCGTCTTCGAGAGCGACCAGATCCTGAAGGGCCTCCCGTGGCAGAACCAAGTGCTGGCATCCCTGTTCCAGTCGATTACCCCGCGCACCGCCGGTTTCAACACGGTGGATATCGGGATGCTCGCCAACGAGACCATCCTGCTGATGATCACCCTGATGTTCATCGGCGCCTCCCCGGGCTCGACCGGCGGAGGCGTCAAGACCACCAGCGCAAGCCTGCTCTTCCTGATCATGTGGAGCCGCCTCAGAGGCCACGAAGAGGTGAACGTTTTCAACCGCACCATCCCCCGGGAGCTCCTGCAGCGCACAATCTCCATCATTCTGGCCGCTTCACTCTCGGTCTGCTTCATCGTGTCGGTTTTGCTGCTGGCAGCAGATGGCAGTGGGGCCCCGGCCGCAAGCCGCCATCTTTTCGTGGAGTATATTTTTGAAACGACATCGGCGTTTGCAACCGTGGGGCTCTCCATGAATATAACCCCGAGCCTGAACACGCCGCAGAAGCTGGCCATCATCCTGATGATGTTCGCCGGTCGCGTGGGGCCGCTGACCCTGGCCTTTTCGCTTGCCCGCATCAGCGCGAAAAAAAGCTTCACTTACGCGGAAGAAGGGGTCATGGTGGGATAAGGAGGCAGTGGCATGAAACGCGTCGTGGTGATCGGATTGGGAATCTTCGGCTCCCAGATAGCCCGGCAGCTTTACGAGAGCGGGCTGGAGGTCGTGGCCATCGACAAGAACAGGGACGTCGTCCAGAGAATCAAGGACCACAGCACCAAAGCGGTGCTGGCAGACGCCACGGACAAGGAGGTTCTCGAATCCATCGGCATCGATGCCAAGGACACCGTGGTCATCTCCTTCGGGGAGGATTTGTCCGCCAGCACCCTGTTGACCCTTTACCTGAAGGAGATGAAGGTCAAGGAGATCATCGTCAAGGTGCCGAACGAGGACTACAAGCGGATATTGCTCAAGGTGGGGGCCAGCGAAGCCATCATCCCCGAACGCGAAATGGCCAACAAGGTGGCGCGAAGCATCATCTCCCCCAACGTCCTGGAGTACCTTCCGATCTCGGAGGATTACACCATCGTCGAACTGGCGCCGCCGACGGCCTTCATCGGCAAAAGCCTCGCCGATCTGGATCTGCGCAAGAAATACGCTCTCCAGGTGATCGCCATCCGGGACGTGTTGACCAACAAGATGCAGTTGGTGCCGCGGGCGAGCGCCATCATCAAGGACAGCGACGTCCTGGTGATCATCGGCAGGGAGGATGACATCCGCAAGATAAAATGAAAGTAACTGCTCAGGTAGATAGGCTGAAGGCTTTTAGGGATAAACCAGGCATGATCACCCAAAACCCAGGGCATTTAAAGTTGAAAGCCTTGAAGGGGTTGATTCGTGCTTTGCGAGATGCTTTCCCAACCTTCAGCCTTCAGTCTTCAGTCTAAACACCTGAGCAGATACAAACCAGTCGATCAGCTTGCGGGCAATGCTGATCCGGGGGGGAATCGCCGGCAGGCCGCCGGCGGAAAACCAACCGGCATCGGCGATTTCCACCGAGTCCACCCGGATCTCGCCTGCCGCATAGTCCGCGGTGAAGGCCACCATCAGTGAGTCCGGAAACGGCCAGGGTTGACTGCCGAAATAGCGGATGTTGCCGACGCGCACACCCACCTCTTCGAGCACTTCCCGCTGCACGCACTCTTCCAGGCTCTCCCCCGGCTCCACAAACCCGGCCAGAACGCTGTAGAATTTCGCCGGAAACCGTGTCGAATGCGCCAGAAGCAGCTGCCGGTCTTTCACCACGGCGACGATGATGGCCGGCGACACCCGCGGGTGATTGATGAGGCCGCAGCCCGGGCAGAGCTTGGCCCGTTCCTCGGCGTGATCCTGGGTGGGGCTCCCGCAGCGGCCGCAGAACCGGTGGTTGCGGTGCCAGTGGACCAACTGGCCGGCTCGGCCCGCCGCCCAGACCAGATCCTCGTCGACCTGGCCGAATAGCTCCCGCAGCCCCTTCCAGGCGTACCCGTTGCTCAGCGCCAGCTCTTCCGGCAGGCACACGGCGCAGCAGGGCCTCCCGTCCAATTCGCCGAAATAGTGGGTCCAGGGCGGGACGGGATCGAAAGCGGCCGCCTCCCCAACCGTCGGGATAGACAGTTGTTTCTCTTCCACCTTCATCAGAATCCGGCCTGCCTGAAACCCGAAACACAGAGCCTGCGGCATCGCCGAGACCGATTGCCTAAATCCCGCGACGAACGGCATCACGCAATCCTCTTTTTATTATTCGACTTAGCAATTTTCGCGCTTTTCGCGTATTTAGTAGTTCCCTCTTCTTCATCCAATTTATGAAGGCCGATGTCATCCGAACCGCCCGACGCTGAACGGCGACGGATCGATGTGCGGCGTCTGACCGCAGATCAGCTCGGCCACCAACTTGCCGGTGGCCGGCGCGGTCGTGACCCCCAGCATTCCGTGCCCGGTCGCCAGAAACAGGTTCTGAAACCTGCCGGCGCGGTCGATCACGGGCAAGTCGTCGTAGGTCATGGGCCGCAGGCCGGTCCATTCCTCGAACACCGGGTGGCCGACCGGATCCCTCAGGTACTCGCCGGCCGCCGCGGTCAGCGCGGCCAGGCGGCGCTGGTCCAGGGCAATGCTGAAACCCGAAAACTCCATGGTTCCGCCCAGGCGATAGCCGCTCGACCAGGGGGTCGCGACCACGCGTCTTTCGTGGAGATAGCAAGGGATCTGCGGGCACACGGCCGGCCGGTCCATCGTGATGCTGTAGCCCTTGCCCGGCTGCATGGGCAGCTTCAAGCCAAGCTGCGCTGCAACCGGCGCCGACCAGGCCCCCGCCGCCAGCA
>JBFYWS010000464.1:0-4424 GCA_041310935.1 Desulfobacteraceae bacterium
CCTGACAAGGTCGAGACGCGCCTCGGCACGCTTAGTTTTGATCACGCCCTGCCCACCCCGGAAACGCGCCAAAAGCTTTACGACGAACTGGACTACCAGCGCGCCGTCCAAGCGGTGATCTGGGCCGAACCGGCGATCAACAACGCGCTCTTTCGTCAGGCCATGGAAGTGGTCGGAACGCCGAATCTCGGAGCGACACTCCACGACAAACGACAGCAACCGGGGCACGAGACCCTCACGCCGAACCAGAGCGTCATTTATCTGTATGACATGATCAATCTCAAGGACACCGGACCGGTCGTTTATACGGTGCCAGCAGGGCCGATCAACGCGGGCTTCTTCGACATGTGGATGCGCCCGTTTTACGACTTCGGCATCGTTGGCCCGAACAAGGGCAAGGGTGACCGCATCCTCCTGGTGCCGCCTGGTTACAAGGGGGAAATCCCATCGGGCTATCAAGTTGCCTATCCCAAGAATTACCAAGTGTTCACTATTACACGCGTCTCGGTGAAGGAAGGCATGACCGAGCAGCAGGGAAGCGAACTCCTACAACAAATCCAGACCTATCGGTTGTCAGACGAGGCGAAGCCGACGGCAAAGAAATTCGTGCTGCTGGGTGATCCGCCGCACGGCGGCACGGAGTTCCGCATGAACCGGCCCTCCGGCATCGCCTACTGGAAGCTGCTCCACCGGATCATCAACGAGGAGACCATTGAAGAGCGTGACCGCATCACGCTGTCTTCACTGGCGGCCCTTGGAATCGAACGGGGCAAACCTTTCGCCCCCGATGCGCGCATGGAAAAGATTCTCATCGACGCTGAGAAAATGGGCACGGCCATGATGGTCAACGAAGCGTTCTCGCCGCGCTACATTCCCGACGGCGTGGTCAAGGAACTCTACGCGGGAACCAAATGGGAAAACATCCAGCTCCTGCCGTCCATAAGCCAGGAAGGCCCCAATTTCACCTACGTCGTCAATCGGATGGTCGGGTTCTACCAGGCCAATGCCGCGCAGCTCTCGTGGGATCCGCGGGACTTCCCGCCGGGATTCGGGCAGAAATACGCCGGCGTTTACAAGGACAAGGCAGATGACTGGCTGAAGGGCGCTAACAATTACCGCCTGCGTGTGCCGGGCAAGGTTCCGGTCAAGGACTTCTGGGCCCTCACCGTTTACGACATCCAGACGCGTGCTCTCATCGAGGCCCCCCAGCACGTCGCCGAAATCAATCCGAACGTGCAGAAACTCCAAACCAACGCGGACGGATCGGTTGACCTCTTCTTCGGTCCCAAGGCTCCCGCCGGCAAGGAGTCGAACTGGATCCAGACCCTTCCCGGTCGCGCCTGGTTTGCCTACTTCCGTTGGTATGGCCCGACCGAGACCTACTACGACAAAAGCTGGCAGTTGCCGGACATAGAGAAAGTGGAGTGAATCATGAAAAACATACTCATCACACTCATCGCATCCGCCCTGCTGTCGGCCAACGCCTTTGCCGCCGATCCATTGCCCTCGTGGGGCGACACTGCGCCGAAACAGAATATGATTGCCTTCGTCGAAATGGGGACGAAGGAGGGTTCTGCGGATTTCATCCCACCCGCCGAACGCATCGCCACGTTCGACAACGACGGCACGCTTTGGTCTGAGCAACCGATGTATTTCCAGGCTTTCTTCATCTTCGACCGGATCAAGGCGCTCGCCCCGGAACATCCCGAGTGGAAAGACAAGGAACCGTTCGCCTCCGTGCTGAAGGGCGACGTCAATGCCGCACTTGCCGGCGGTGAGAAGGCACTCATCGAGATGGCGATGGCGACCCACGCGGGCATGACCAGCGAGGAATTTGAAAATATCGTCAGCGATTGGATCGCCACCGCAAAGCATCCGAAAACCGGCAAACTCTTCACCGAGATGGTCTATCAACCCATGCTCGAATTGCTGGCGTATCTCCGCGCGAACGGCTTCAAGACCTTCATCGTGTCCGGCGGCGGGATCGAGTTCATGCGCCCATGGGCCGAGAAAGTCTATGGCGTCCCACCCGAGCAAGTCATCGGCTCCAGCATCAAGACTAAATACGAGGTCCGCGATGGCAAACCCGTGATCGTCCGTCTCCCCGAGCTGAATTTCATCGACGACAAGGAGGGCAAACCCATCGGCATCCATCAGCACATCGGCCGCCGCCCGGTCATGGCCTTCGGCAATTCCGATGGCGACTTCCAGATGCTCGAGTGGACCACCAGCGGCAGCGGCCCGCGCTTCGGCATGATCGTCCATCACAACGATGCGGAGCGGGAATACGCCTACGACCGCGAATCCCACATCGGCAAGCTCGCCAAAGGTCTCGACGAAGGCCCCAAACTCGGCTGGTCCATCGTCAGTATGAAAGATGATTGGAAAACCATTTTTCCCGAGTGATCCAGAATGTTCCCCACCGCATGAAGCATCCCTTGGAGTTCCTTAAATCCGCGCTCGTAACCGGGTTGCTCATCGTCCTCCCGGCTTGGCTTGCGGTGCTGCTGCTGCTCAATCTGCTGGTGAAACTCGGGGTGCTGGTCAAGCCGCTCGCCGCCCAGATGCCCCTGGGCATCAATCACCCGCACCATCCTGCCGGTGATCGATCAGGAAGGCTTCGCCCTCGGCGGCTTGAATGACGCCTTCGGCCTCGGTGACACGGTGCAGAGCATCTTCTTCGCACCGAAAACCAGCGATCCGATCTGGGGTTTTGGCCCGGCGTACCTCATCTCCACCACCACCGACTCCCTGTTAGGTTCTGAAAAAATGATGTGCCGGGCCCACCGCCGTGGTGCTCAAGCAGAACGGCCCGTGGACCTACGGCACGCTGGCCAACCATCTTTGGTGTTTCGCGGGTGACGATGGCCGCGATGATGTGAACGCCACATTTTTGCAGCCCTTCGTCTCCTACATCACACCCACCAAGACTACATTCACACTCGTCACGGAAACGACTTATGATTGGACGAACGAGCAAAGGAACGTGCCGCTCAATTTCGTGGTCAGCCAGCTCCTGAAAATCGGCGATCAGCCGGTGCAGATCTTCGCTGGCGCACGCTACTACCTCGAAACCCCGGATGACGGACCCGAGTGGGGCCTGCGCTTCGGCATCACTTTCCTGTTCCCGCAATAATCCACACCACAAACCTTATGAAAACCAAACTCGCACTCATCCTCGCCCTTGCTTCGGCATCCGCTTTCGCCGGTACCTCGTCGCGCGAGAGTCTCGCAATCCAGCCGACGGAAACATCATCCGATTGGTGGCTCACCATCACACCCTACGGATGGGTCACCGCCACCGATGGCGACATGGGCGTTGCCGGGCGCGTCGCCCCCGTGGATATCTCGTTCAAAGACACTCTCGAAGATCTCGAATTCGCCTTCATGCTCGCCGTCGAAGGCGGCTTCGACCGCTGGGCCTTCGGCTTCGATGGCATCTACGCAGCATCCTCGTCCGGTGGGGCGCTGCCGCCGGGTGCCGCTCCCTACACGGAGGCAACGGTGGATTTCGACCAGTTCTTCGGCCGGGTCCATGCCGGTTATCAGATCATCAAGGACGACAACGCCACTCTCACCGCGTTTGTCGGCGCACGTTACAGTTATCTATCCACGGAGATTGTCTTTTCCGGTCCGGGCGTGGCGGATGATAAACGCGACGGCAGCAAATCATGGGTCGATCCCGTCGTCGGCCTCCAGGGTGCCTGGGAAATCAACGACCGCTGGTTCCTCCATGGCGGTGGGGACATCGGCGGCTTCGGAGTGAGTTCGGATCTGATCTGGCAGGTCAACGCCGCCATTGGCTACCGTTTCACCGACTCGGTCTCCGCCCTTGTCGGCTACCGTGGACTTGGCGTGGATTACACCGATGGCGGTTTCCTCGTCGATACCGTCGCCCATGGTCCCGTGATCGGGCTCTCGTTCCGGTTTTGAAACGCACCGCCAACATCCGGGGGGGCGAGACTTCCGCCGTGAGCCGTTCAGGGAGTGACATCCGCATCTGACCAATGGGAAGGTTCATCGGGAAACGCGGATAAAAAAGCCGTGACTGGCAGGCTTTCTCAATGGGGATTTTTCTCACACCTGCCCCAGTCCCCTCAAAGTTTCGATAATCCCCTCGATCTGTTCGGTGCGTTTCTGGTTTTTGCGGCCGAAGCGGGTGGAGAGATGTTTGACGGTGGCGGTGGGGTGGATGGTGAAGAGTTGGCGGATGAGGGTGACTTGGTCGGGGAGTTTGGCAGGCCAAGCGATCATGGATTGGGGATCGTGGATCGTGGATGAATAAGAGGATCGTGGATGAAGAAGAGGATGCGACCAAATTGTGTGTATTTCTGATGAAAGCACGGCAAGTAAATACCAGTCGTCAGAGGCGATGCAAATAATCTTATGATCCGCCAAAGTGCTCGATCGACGAATTCCGCTGT
>JBFYWS010000472.1:0-2857 GCA_041310935.1 Desulfobacteraceae bacterium
CTCGCCAACTGGCGGTGCGCCTGGGACTCGGTCGTGCGCGCGCCGATCGCCCCCCAGCTCACCAGATCGGCCACATACTGCGGGGTCACCATCTCCAGCATCTCTGTCCCCGCCGGAACCCCCATTTCGTTGATGCGCTGCAGAATCATCCGGGCCTTGTGCAGGCCCTTGTTCATGTCGCAGGTCCCGTCCAGGTTGGGGTCGTTGATGAGCCCCTTCCAGCCGACCGTGGTGCGGGGTTTGTCAAAGTAAACCCGCATCACGATGAACATAACATCCCGCACCTTCTGCTGCAACGCCTTCAGGCGCGCGGCATAATCGAAAGCCCCTTGGTCGTCGTGGATGGAGCACGGCCCGGTGACCACCAGCAGCCGCGCATCCTCTTTGCGCAGGATCCGTTCGATGGCCTCGCGCCCGGCGACCACCGTGCGGCAGGCCGCATCGCTGACGGGGATCTCCGCTTTCATTTCCCGCGGCGAGATCAACCGGGTGTAGTTCTTGATGCGCAAATCGTCGGTTTTCGTTTTCATCGGCTCCTCCCGCACTCTGTTAAAATAGAAACGGTGTCAAGCATTATCTGTGCGCTCGTCCGGGAGGAGCCGTGCGGTGAGCGCCTTCAAATCCGCCCCCACCCAGTCGGCCCCGGCCTCCGTCAGCTCCGCTCGGCTGCAGGCCCCCGTGGCGATGGCAAAGGAGCTGACGCCGGCGGCTTTGGCCATCTGAACGTCTTCCACGGCGTCTCCGACGTAGCCGCATTCGTGGTGGGCGACCCCCAGGGTCGCCAGCATGGTCTGCATCGGCTTCGGCGACGGCTTGGGGTCCGGGACTTCGTCAAAAAAAAGGGAGGCCTGGAAGAGCTTGGCCAGGTGCTCCGGGAACATGCGCTCGAACAGGAAACGGAAGGTGTTCGACAGGACCGCCAGGCGGTATTTTCCGGAAAGCGCGGTCAGGGCTGCGGCGGTGTCCGGGAAGAGCAGCCGGGAGGGGTCGGCCAGCTCACAATAAATCTTCTTTCGGAGTTGAACGACCTGCTCCCATTGCGCGGCGCTGATCTCCCCGCAATACAGCCGCCGCTTTTGCGAGGGGGGCTGCGATATATGGCGCAGAACGGTTTCGCGCGTGAGGCCGCTGAATCCCATCTCTTGGCCGGCACGATAGTAAGACTCCACGCTCAGGGGCAGGTCGTCCACCAGGGTGCTGTTGTAGTCGAATACGATCGCTTTGAGCATCAAGCTTCTAGCGGCCTTATTATTTATCCGTCAGCGCGGCAACGCCCGGAAGCACTTTGCCTTCGATAAATTCCAGCGATGCCCCGCCGCCCGTGGAGACGTGCGACACCTTGTCGGCCAGGCCGGCTTGCTCGACGGCCGCTGCCGAATCCCCGCCGCCGATGACCGTGACGGCGCCCTGGGCGGTAATTTCGGCCAGGGTCTCGGCGATGGCAAGCGTCCCCTGGGCGGTGGCGTCGATTTCGAAGACCCCCATGGGACCGTTCCAGATGACCGTCCGGGCGCCTTTCAACACACCGCGAAACGTCGCGACACTCCGGGGCCCGATGTCCACCCCCTTCCAGTCGGAGGGGATTGCCTCTGCCGCCACGGTTTTCAGCGCCCCCACCTTGCCGGCTTTCACGTCCAGTGCATCGGTCACGATGCAGTCGGAGGGAAGCACGATCTTCTGCCCGCCGTCGGCCAGGATGCGCCGCGCCAGATCGACCTTGTCGTCTTCGACCAGCGAGGTCCCGACCGGCAGCCCCTTGGCCTTGTAGAAAGTAAAGACCATGCCGCCGCCGATGATGATGGTGTCCACCTTGGGCAGCAGGTTGGTGATCACGTCGATTTTGCCGGAAATCTTGGCCCCGCCCAGGACGGCCACATAGGGCCGGGATGGGTTCCCGATCACCCGGCCGAGATAATCCAGTTCTTTCGTCATGAGATAGCCGGCGGCACACTGCTTGAAGAATCGTGTCACCCCCTCGGTGGACGCGTGCGCCCGGTGGGCGGTGCCGAAGGCGTCGTCGACGTAGAGGTCGCCGAGTGCGGCCAGTTTGCGCGCGAAGGCCGGATCGTTTTTCTCCTCTTCGTTGTAATAGCGCAGGTTCTCCAGCAGCAGCACGTCGCCCGGTTGCATGCGGGCCACGGCGGACTCGGCCGGCGCACCGATGCAATCCTCGGCGAAAGCAACGGGGGTGCCCAGCAAGTGCTCAAGCACCGCGGCACAGGGCCGCAGGGACATGTCGGCTGCCCGGGCCCCTTTCGGCCGGCCGAGGTGGGACATCAGGATGAGCTTGCCGCCTTGGCCGACGATGTGCCGGATCGACGGCATGGCGGCCCGGATCCGCGTATCATCGGCGACCTTGCCGCCCTTGAGCGGCACGTTGAAATCCACCCGCATCAACACCCGCTTGCCGTTAACGTCGATATCGTCGATAGTGAGCTTTTTCATTGATTCCCTCCTGCGCCTGGATTAGACACCGAACATCAATACCGCCGCGTCGATCAATCGAGTACGGTACTCAGGTGTTCAGGCTGAAGGCTGAAGGGCAATAATGATCATTCATGACACAATCACCTGCCAATGTATTCAAACGATTTTGGCTTTGGGTGATCGTGCATGTCTTTTCCTTCAGTCGATCTACCTTCAGTCTAATTACCTTGAGCAGTTTCTTCGATTCTCATATCATACCAGCAAAGCGGCCGATGTAAAACCATGAAAACCACCCACCGGGTCTATTTCGAAAATTCAGAGCGCATGCCGGCCTTGCCCGCCGGGAGTGTGGACCTCATCGTCACCTCGCCGCCCTACCCCATGATTGAAATGTGGGATGGGCTGTTCACGCGCCTGAGTCCGGCCGCCC
>JBFYWS010000501.1:0-5955 GCA_041310935.1 Desulfobacteraceae bacterium
CCCCCATACAAGGGTTTGCGCCAGCGTTGGAACCCGATCTCGCCATAAGCCGCCCGGGTCTCCTCAAAAATTTTATTCTGCAAGCGCTCCACAAAATCATCCAATTGATCGCTCATCCTTGCATTCCTTCCGGGTCGAGGTAAAATGGTCCGCCCGTGTCCTCGAAGCCTGTCTCGCGCGGAATCGGACCGGTGATTCCGATCTTCTCGGACAGCCACAGCGGTTGCTGCACCCAGTGGAGATGGTGTGGGGGCAAGGCGTCAATAGCCACCATGGTTGCTTCCGACATCTGGATCTGGCGTGGCGCGCGGTCTCGAATGCTGTAGCGCGGCAGCACGACTCCCGGATGGCAATACATGTCAATCGGCCCTGCGATTTTCAACACGGCGGCGATGCCGCCGGCATGGTCAAAATGCCCATGGCTCAACACCAGTGTGTCGGCCTCTCTCAAGTTAACACCGAGGGATGCCGCGTTGAGGGTCAATGCTGGCCCCTGTCCGGTATCGAAGAGGATATGTCTGCCGCCGGCCTCTATCCGGAAAGATAAGCCATGCTCGGCGATGAGGTCGCCTCCGGCGTGGTTGTCGACCAGAATCGTAATTTTCGCGTCCAACGTCCTTCCTACGCGGTGCCGGCTTCAACCTCGGCAAGCCGCTTTTTGATGAAATCCAGTTCCGACTGCAAGAACTCGGCCTGGTTCTTAAGCGCCTGCTTCTCCACGTCCGGGTCGGGTTTGGGGTATGGCGTGGGATGCCCATAGCGGGCGAAGGATCCGCCCGACCGCATCCAGCCCGGCTGGCCGGTAGCGTAGAACATGTTTCGCCACCCGCGCCGGCCCCCGCCGGCTCCTCGTCCCCAGGCACCTCGGCCTCTTCCGAAGCCCATCTCGACGCCGCGGCCGATAGCCGCATACGTGTACCCCGGCATCCCGGACCCCGCACAGTATCCCGCTGCGCGTCCGGTCATTGCCCCCAGTCCCATGGGACCTGTTCCATCACCTCTTGGCATGGTTGCATCCTCCTTTCATACGTAGGTTTGGCTAGGGCCTGGTCATCGCCGCCCCGCACTGCGGGCATTTGCGCGCGACGCAGGACACCCCGCGCTGGTGCGGTTCCCGCTGTCCGCACTGCGGGCAAACACAGTCCCCGGACGGCCCGGCCGCACGCGGGCCGCCCATGCGCCCGGCTCTCTGACCGCCGCGACCCTGACCCCGCCCGCCGCCGGGCCTCATTCCGTCGCGCCCTTGTCCGTTCATCCTGTTTCCCTCCCGATAGATGCCGTGCAGCCCCCTGAAACGATTGCGGCCGCGCGGACCGCAGCCCGGCATGGCAAAATCATCCCAATCCGCATGCTGCGCAAGCCAGACCTGGATCACCTCGCGCACCTCACCCGCCACAAAAGCAATCACCTGGATCCCATAGGCGGCGACGAGTTCTTGCAGCGGCCGGGAAATCGCGCCGCACACCAACGTGCTCACGCCCAACTCCGCCAAGCGCAGAGCTTTCTGGACCGGCGGACTGTCCGGCAGCATGTCCTGCGTCTGCCCAACGAGGCGTCCCGACTCGACTTCAACAAGCTGAATCTTCCGAGCGGTGTCGAAGACCGGCGCAATTCGATTCTTCCAATGGGCAAATGCCGCTTTCATCATCGGACATCCTGTACGCCTTTCGATAGTAAGACACAGCATTCTCCGTGCCATCGCCGCGTTTTTGGCGAATATCAAGATAACTCTCTGTCAAAACAGACGATATTGAGCATGGCGCTGCAGGGGGCGTGCAGGGAATAGTTGCGATTACGCTACTGAAGGCCAAAAAGGTGTGCGAAAAAGCTACTGTATCCGCACCCGGCAGGATCGGCCGTCCTCTACCGGCAGCGAGATCCCCAGTTTCTTGATGCGGCGAAAGAGGGTGGTCTTGTGAATCCCAAGCCTCTTGGCCGCCGCCGAGCGGTTATACCGATTCTGCTCCAGGGCAGCTTGAATCGACTGGGCGTCCAGCAGGTCATGGGCGGTGCGAAGGTCGGTGGAGGCAGGTACGGCCCCATTGCGGGCGGTCAACTCCTCGGGCAAATGCGCGATGCCGATGAACCCGTCGCGGCAGAGGACGAAGGAACGTTCGATGACATTCTCGAGCTCGCGCACGTTTCCGGGCCAATCGTAGGCCATGAGCATGGAGAGCGTCTCGGCTGCGATTCCCTGGACGGATTTCTGCTGCCGCCGATTGAAGCGACGCACGAACTGCTCCACCAGAATCGGGATGTCTTCCTTACGCCTTCGAAGCGGCGGGAGCTCGATGCGCAACACGTTCACACGGTAGTAAAGATCTTCCCGGAACTCGCCCCTGCGAGTCTGTTCCACCAAATCCTTATTGGTGGCCACGATGATTCTGACGTCCGCCCGTTTCGAACGGGTCGCCCCCAGCGGTTCGTAGCAGCGTTCCTGCAATACCCGCAGGAGCTTCACCTGCAGCGCCGGTCGGATCTCGCCGATTTCGTCGAGAAACAAGGTCCCGCCCCGGGCCAGGTCGAATCGCCCGGGCTTGTCCTTGGTCGCCCCCGTGAAGGCTCCCGTCTGGTAGCCGAAAAGTTCGGACTCGAGCAGCGTCTCCGGCAGGGCCCCGCAGCTGACCGCGATGAACGGACCTTCCCGGCGCGGGCTCATGCCGTGAATCGTTCGGGCCATCAATTCCTTGCCCGTTCCGGTTTCGCCGAGGATCAAGACGGTGCTGGGGCTGGCAGCGATGGCGGGCATCACTTCGAAAAGCTTCTGCATGAGGGGGCTTCGGCTCACAAAATCGCCAATGTGAAACCGGCCTACAAGTTCCTGGCGCAAGGCCTCGATCTCGGAGAGGTCCCGGAAGGTCTCGGCCCCGCCGATTACGCGTCCATCATGGCCCCTCAAAACAGCCGTGGAGACGCTGATGGGGATGCGATTTCCGTTCGCGTCGATGATGTATCCGGATTTACCGATGGTGGCTTTGCCGGTCTTCAACGTTTTCTGAAGTGCGCAGTCCGTTCCGCACATGCTGGACCGGAACACTTCCGAACAGCGCCGGCCGATCGCTTCCATGCGAGAAACACCGGTGATCTGCTGGGCCGCGCGGTTGAACGATGTGACCCGCCAGTCTCGGTCCACTGTGAAAACGCCATCCGAGATGCTCTCCAGAATGGCCTCAGTCGGCGTGGGGGCGGTGACGTTCCGGTGCTTTTTGGCGCCGCTCATCTGGTGGTGGACCTCCCGACATGCCGCCCCGTAATTCGAACCCTCGCAGCGAAGGCCGGCCGCGGGCCGATGGGGATTCCGCCGCACACCCTTCCGATCCTTCATGTTCAACGGCTGCGCCGCGGCCTGGAGCCGGCCGAATCATTATTCCTTTCGAGGAGTGGACTCCCAGCGCTTGTCAAGATAGTAAAGAATAGGAACGGTCATCCGCGAGAACAGCAGCGAGGCCACCTCGCCGGCCATCAGCGAGATGGCCAGCCCCTGGAAAATGGGGTCGAAGAGGATGACCGAGGCGCCCACCACAACGGCCGCGGCGGTCAGCATCATGGGCCGGAAGCGCACAGCCCCGGCGTCGATCACGGCCTGGTCGAGCGGCATGCCCTGTTGCACGCGCAGCTCGATGAAGTCCACCAGGATGATGGAGTTGCGCACCACGATGCCGGCCCCGGCTATGAAGCCGATCATGGAGGTCGCCGTGAAGAAGGCGCCCATGGCCCAGTGCGCGGGCAGGATACCGATGAGCGAGAAGGGGATCGCCGCCATGATCGTCAACGGCGTCGAAAACGACTGGAACCACCCCACCACCAGCACGAAGATCAGCAGCAGCACGATGGCAAAGGCGATTCCCAGATCCCGGAACACCTCGTAGGTGATGTGCCATTCCCCGTCCCACTTCATGGAGAAGCGCCGGTCGCTTTCCGGCAGCCCGGCGGTGTGCTGGGTGATGTGGTAGCCTTCGGGCAGGGCAATGGTATCGATCTTCCGGCGCAGGTCCAGAATCGCGTAAACCGGACTTTCATTTTCGCCCGCCACTTCTCCGATCACATAGACGACCGGCATGAGATTCTTGTGGTAGATGCTGCGGTCGATTTCGGTCTTTTCGATCCGGACCAGGTCCGCCAGCGCCACCATGCCACCGGCGCCGGGGATGCGCACGGCCTGCAGGCGCTCGATCCCGGCGCGCTGATCGAGCGGCGGGCGCAGCAGGATCGGGACATCTTCTTGCTCCCGCGGCAGGTGGAGCAGCCCGCTTTTCCGGCCGCTCAGGCTGAGCGCGAGCGTCTCGGCGACATGGGCCACGCTGATGCCGTGCAGCGCCGCCTTCTCGCGGTCGACGGTGATCTGGTAGCGGGGCTGGTCTTCTTCCATGTACCAATCCACGTCCACCACGCCGTCCGTCTGCGCCAGGATGTCGCGAATCTGCCGCGCGATCTGTCGCTGCCGTTCGTAGTCGGGGCCATAGATTTCGGCCACCAGGGTCGCCAGCACCGGCGGGCCCGGCGGGACCTCGGCCACCTTCACCTGCGCCCCGTGGCGTGCGGCGATCGCCTGCAGGGCCGGCCGCACGCGTTTGGCGATGTCGTGGCTCTGCTCCCGCCGCCGCCCCTTGGCGGCGAGGTTCACCTGAAGGTCGGCCACGTTCGGACCGCGGCGCAAATAATAGTGCCGCACCAGCCCGTTGAAGTTGAAAGGCCCGGACGTCCCGATGTAGACTTCGACGTCGGCGACCTCGTTCACCGTGCGCAGGTAATCCCCCATATCGAGCGCGGCAGCGGCCGTATCCTCGAGCGTCGCGGATTCGGGCATGTCCAGGATGACCTGGAATTCGCTCTTGTTGTCGAAGGGCAGCATCTTGACCTTCACCAGGCCCACCGCCACCAGGCCGCAGGCCAAGAGCAGCAGCAG
Source organism: Desulfobacteraceae bacterium (assembly GCA_041310935.1). GTDB lineage: Bacteria > Desulfobacterota > Desulfobacteria > Desulfobacterales > SpSt-501 > SpSt-501. The sequence goes on from JBFYWS010000501.1 coordinate 4,907, forward strand.
CGCCACCGCCACGAGAAAGCCTGCCCGCCGGCGCGGCCGGTGCAGCAGGTCGCCCATGATCCGGCGGTAGAACCGCGTGCTGCGGTCCTCCGGACCATGGGATGGATGACCGGCCTTCGCCCCGGCGGCCGGCCGCAGCAGCCGCAGCGAGGCCCAGGGGGTGACGATGAAGGCCACGATGAGCGAGAACACCATGGCCGCCGAGGCGCCGACCGGAATGGGCCGCATGTAAGGTCCCATGAGACCGCCCACGAAGGCCATCGGCAGGATGGCGGCGATCACTGTCAGCGTCGCCAATATGGTGGGGTTGCCGACCTCGTCCACGGCCTCGACGGCAACCGCGCTCAGGGGTCTTCCCCGGTTTTCCGGCAGGCGGAAGTGGCGCACGACATTTTCGACCACCACGATAGCGTCGTCCACCAGGATGCCGATCGAAAATATCAGGGCGAAGAGCGTGATGCGGTTCAAGGTATAGCCGTAGAGATAAAACACGGTCAGGGTGAGGGCGAGCGTCACCGGGATGGCGAGCGCCACCACGCCGGATTCCCGGCGGCCCAGGGTGAGCCCGATCAGAACGCTCACCGAGACGACGGCGATCAGCATGTGCCACAGCAGCTCGTCGGACTTCTCTTTGGCGGTCTCCCCGTAGTTGCGGGTTACGGCGACCTGGATGTCCCGCGGGACGACCGTGCCGCGGGCATCTTCCAGCCGGGCGAGCACGCGCTGGGCGAGGTGGGTGGCGTTGGTCCCCTTGCGCTTGGCCACGGTGAGGGTAACGGCGGGGGAGACCTCGTTTGAATCCGGCGGCGCGCCGAGGCCGTTTGGGGCCGCCGCCGGGCCCATTCCGAAGAACACGTATTGGTCGGCTTCGGCCGGCCCGTCCACCACCGCGGCAACGTCCCGCACGTACACCGGATGTCCCTCGTGAACCCCCAGCACCACCGCCGCCACCTCCTCGCGCGTCTGCAGCAGCCCGCCGGCACGGACGACGATCTGCCCCTCGCGCGAGGGGGTGCTGCCGGCGTCGGTCGCCTGGTTCGCGGCCAGCA
>JBFYWS010000539.1:0-13956 GCA_041310935.1 Desulfobacteraceae bacterium
CAGGGCTGCTCCTTCTGGCCGTGCTTCTCACGGTGAATGTCTATCAGAAGTCGTATTACCAGGAGAGGCAGCACAACCGTCTCCAGGCTCAGGTCCGGCAGGTGTTTACCGAGGCTTTTCCCGATGCGGCTCAGAGAATGGTCAGGGGCCAGGAAGTGGCCCAGCTGGAGCAGAAGATCACAGAGGAAATGAGCCAGTACCAGGGCCTCGAGGAGGCGGCGGGAAGGGAAAAGATCCTGGAGGTTCTTCTGTCCCTTTCCAGGATCATCTCGGAAGACCCGGACGTGCAGATCGAAAATGCCTCTGTGGAGGGAAAAGACATCCGCATGGACGGCCGGACCGCTTCTTTCGAGGCGGTGGACAGGCTGACCGGCCGGCTGACCAAGGCCGGGCAGTTCAAGAACATCAAGCTCGTGGGTGCGAGAATGGACAAGAAGGACAACGCGGTCACCTTCAATTTTGCCCTGGAGAGGAACTGATGAAGCTGGACCGAAAGCAGATGACCTACGTCTTCTTCGGAGGCCTGGTGCTGGCTGCCCTTCTGTTCTACCTGGTGGTGATCTCTCCGGCCCTTTCCAAGCAGGATGCCCTAGCCAAGAACATCGCCAAGAGAAAGCAGGACCTGGTGAAGATCTCGGAGATCAAGGGGAAGTGGCAAAGCTTTCAGAGAGACCGGGCTGACGTGCAGGAGGCGATCAAAGGTCGCGGCAGTTTCACCCTCCTTTCTTATCTCGAGGCCGTGACCCGGGAGATAGGCATTGACCAGCGGATCCAGTACATCAAGCCCGTCACCTTTCCCGAAGGGGAAGGGAAACTGAGACCCGAAGGGATAGAGATCAGCCTTGACGGTGTGAACATGGAACAGCTGGTGAACTTCCTCTACAGGATCGAGTATTCGGGAAAGCTCCTCCACGTCAAACGCATCAAGATTTTGAGAGCCTCCAAGGAAAAGACAAGCCTCCTCAAGGTCACTCTTCAGGTGAACACCTATAATCCAGTATAAAAGACCGCGGACGGACGACGGCAGACCACCGAAAGACGACGACCGACCGCCGACTGCGGCGCAGAGGGCAGATGACCACACTGAGGGCCGACTTGCTTTTTTGGCGCCTAACGCAGTATAATTCCCCTTGAGGAACTCATGGCAAGACTGCTTTGGGAACACGAAGGCCAGGTGATCAAGGATTATCCTTTTCCAAAAGGCAGCGTCACGATCGGTCGGCGCAAAGAGAACACCATCGTCTTCACCAACCCCGAGGTGTCCTCCTCCCATGCAAGGATTGACAAGGTAGGGACGGATTTCATTTTAACCGATCTCCAGAGTACCAATGGTACATTTGTCAATAACCTGAAAGTCCTCTCTCACCGACTGTCTCACGGGGATCGAATCTCCATAGGCAAGAACGTTCTTCTCTTTATTGGCACCGAAAAAGCCAAGGCGGATGCGGAGCGCGCAAACATCCCTCTGGACCAGACAGTCATCATCGGCGGAACTAAACAGCGAAAAAGGCCGTCCGCTCCGAGACCGAAAATAGAGAAGCCTTATGTTGAGACCGCCCCCAGGCGCAGTCCTCTGAGGGTCCTTCTTGTTGCCTTCTTTGTGGTGGGCGTTCTCGTTCTCCTTGGAGTTTTCGCATTAAAGGATAAAGGTTCTTTCCTCGGGGGGATCAGGCCGAAAGCTCTCCAGGAACAGAGAACGGAAGGGAAAGCGGCGCCTGAAAGCGGGGAGGCACCAGCAGTCAATGAAGAGAATCTGCAAGAGCAAGACACGGAACCATCCCCGTTCAATATTGAAGCCATTGTCTGGTCGAGCGAGGCAAAGAATTCTTTTGTGGTGATCAACGGCGCAGAGCTCAGAGTGGGTGACTCGATACAGGGAAAGACAATAGCGCGAATCGAAAGAGATCATGTTGTGCTCCAATCGCAAGAAGGAGAAGCCATGGGCCGATTGACATTCAAATAGGGAAGTGCCGCAAAAACGACCGCCGACAGATGACCGCAGATCGAAGACGGCAGACCGCGGCAGACCGATGGAAGACGACCGACGGCCGTCTGCTGTCAATGTTCATCTGTCAGATCCCGAAGTGTGTAATACTTTAGAAACAGTGGTAAAAAACTTCCCACCCCAAGGGTAAATCAATACACACGGCTCGTTGACCGCTCCGGTGGCTTCTTCTAACTTATCGGAAAGTCCTCATAATTCCAGCAGTAATCTGGGCCTGAAAAGTGGTGTAGTTCTTGCACTACAAAATAGAGTTTCGGGTTGTGCATTCCACCGAGGGATAATGAATGTAATTCATTGAAAACGCAAAAGAAATAAGCATATTTTCTCTTGACACCCTTCATCAATGAGCCGAGAATGCGATTTGCGCTGGAGTATGATGCCGGCGCCCTTGGCGTTAACCGTCTTTGCTCGTGCCCCAAGCACGACCAAACAGGAGGCGGGACATGATCGCCAGCCTGCCTACCACCAAAGATCTCCGTAACCAGTCCACTATCAACCTAACCATCTACTGAGCAACATCCGGAACGAACCTCAAAAAAACAGATATCAGACTCTAGCATAAGTCGGGTTGTGCGAACTTTTTAGGAGTTGATTGGCAGGGATTTACCCGTTAAATCCTGAGGGGGTGTGTCATGGGTCTCGTAAGACAGCTTCAGAGATTGAGAAAGAAAAGAGAGGAGACTACCGTGAAAAAGCGAAGGCGCAGGGCGCTCATGGAACCCCTAGAGCCGCGGCTGCTCCTCGATGCCGACCTGTCATTCACGATGACAGGTGGGGCGAAAGACCTCTCCGTCAAGCTGGATCAGATCGACGGCGTGGACATGGTCCAGCTCCTCAACAATGAGGACACCGACCCGAGCACCCAGGTGGTCGCCAGCCGAGCCCTTGCAGAGACGAGCACGGTGGAGATCATCGGTTCGGAGCAGGACGATGTGCTCAGGCTGGGCCTTGCCTCCGATGCCCTCCTGAATTCCCTGTCTATCACCTTCCAGGGCGGAGCCGGTGAAGATACCCTGGTCGGTCCTTCCAGCGATTCCACGTGGCACATCACGGCCGCCAATGCCGGGACTGTCGCGAGCGTTGACTTTAGCGGTATCGAAAACCTGACAGGCGCGGCGAACAATGAGGACACCTTTGTCCTCGAACAAGGCGGCAGTGTCAGTGGGGTTCTCGACGGCGGCGTAGCAGGCTTTGACACCCTCGTGATCGAGGGGGTCTACAACACCGCTGTTTTTTCGGCAGACGGTCCCGATGCAGGGAAGGTGGTGCTCGACGGAAGGCCCATTGTCTACGCCGGTCTCGAGCCCGTTACTCTCCCCATTGCAGCCGATATTGTGGTGGACGGCAGCTCCGGGAACGACACCATGGTGGTCTCTACCTCGGACGGCAATATTGTGGTGAGTTCACCGGGGACCATGGAGAGCGTCACGTTTGCCGTGCCCTCCAACTCTCTCACCATCAACGGACAGGGCGGGGACGACTCCGTGACACTCGATTCTTTCCTCGACCTTACCTACACGGACCTCGCCATCAATGCCGAAGCGATCACTGTAAGCGCGGTGATCTGGGCGCATAACATAACATTGAACGCATCGGACAGCGACTCCGGGGTTGTGGATTCACTGACAGACGAAGTTCTGGACCTTTTCTTTGATGAGGCCGTCAAAGGGGATGCGGCAGCCAGGATCGACATCACCGATGGGCACCTGGTGGGGTGGATCATCGATCTTACCGCCTCCTCGAGCGTTTCCCTCGACACCACCGGTTTCGGTTTGACTACCGTGCGCACTGCCGTAGCCCATGCGACCTCCGATGCCCAGATCAACATTGTAGGAAACAGCAGCATCCGCGCTGAATGGGATCTAACGATTCTGGCCCAATCCATTGTCGCCGCTACGGCTATACTCGATGCCGATTCGTCGAGCACCAACAGCCAGATGGACGCGGCAGTCGCCGTCACCGTTGCCGACAGTTCGGCCGTCGCCCATGTTTCCGAAAACAGCTACCTGACCACCAAGTACGGAGACGTCGATATAAGGGCGGACAATATCGTGACCACCGCTGCCATTGCCGACGGGAGCGCGGGCGACGCTTCCACGGCAGGAGCGGCCCTCGCCCTTTCCATCGTAAGGGGCGAAACAAGGGCCTATCTGGACGGCACCGTATCCCTCCAGGGGGCCGAATACGGATATTACCCCGAATCCCTTACCATCGCTGCCAATGCGATCACCACCTCCACGGCGAAGGCCATATCGACCCCCGGAGGGGCGGAGGAGAACGCATCCGGCAACAAAACTCAAGACAAGCTCGATCAATATGATGCCAGCACGGGGGAAGGCGATGTAGGCATTGCCGCTGCCGTCGCGGTCACCGACCTGAACAGGCCCGTAGAGGCCTTCCTCAGCACTGCTGGAAATATTGTTTGCTATGAAGCCATCAATATCAATGCTTCTTCAACAGGCCGCGCTTCCTCCATTGCCGATGGGACGACTACGGAGAGCGGCTCTGTAGGGATAGGGGTGGCGGTGGCGCTCAATCTGGCGGAACTCGACGCCATGGCCCACATCGGCGGTACAGGTACACTTGAATCAATTCATGGTCCTGGAGTTAATGTAGACGCTGCCCTGGGTGGGCGGGGATGGACCTTTGACCCATCCGAAGACGTCGATGATGGAGACGGCGTGGAGACAATCGACCTAGGCCTCTACCACGGTTTCAAAACAGGCGATCAGGCGGTCTATCACACCAGAGAGGGTGACCCCGTCGGCGGCCTGGAGGACGGGCAGAGCTACTACCTGATCGTGGATGACGCCTCACCCCAACTCGTGAAGCTTGCTGCATCAGAGCAGGATGCCAAGGACAACAAACCCATCAATCTGGACAAGTCCCTTGCCACCGGAGATGCTCACACTCTTACGGAGAAAGCCTTCGTCCTTTACGCCGATGCCACTTCCGGCGCGGGGAGCGACAGCGTCGGTATCGCCGGCGCCCTTGCCCTCAATGTGACACCGTTCACCACGGAAGCCTATGTGGAGGCGGGCTCGACCATGGACCTCTCGGGGGCCAGCCTCTCCCTCACCGCGTCCTCCAAGACCCAGGTCACGGCCAAGGCAAGCCCCAAGGAGAACGCGGCGGGTGAGAGTGTCGGCATAGGCGCCTCCGTGGCCATCAACATTGCGGACAACATCACGAAGGCGGAACTCCGCGACAACGCCACAGTGTTAAACGTCACCGATGTGGCACTGTCCGCCGAAGGAAACCACAAGATCAATACCCAGGCCAAGGGCGGCGCCGCAGGGGGCGTGGCCATCACGCCGGTGGTCGCCATTTCGCTCGTGAACAGCGATGCGATCGCAAGGCTCGGCATCGCTCCTGACGGCCCCGACATCGGCGGAGACCCGGATACGTTCCTGCTCGGCGGGAACCTGACGCTTGCCGCGGACCTCACCGACACAGTGACGACGAAGGCAGCGGGAGCCGCGGAAGGCACCAACGTGGCGGTTGGGGCCTCCCTTGCCCTTTCCCTGGTGGGGGACCAGGGCCTAGCGACGACCGCCCGCTCTGTGACGGCAGGAGGCGCTGTGAGCTTTGAAGCCGATGCCGGGGGGGCAAGCAGGTCCGATGCAAAGGCAAGCGCGAAAGGTGGAAAAAAGAAAACCGAGAGAGCCAATGCGAGGAATCCCGAAGATCCAAGCTTCAATGAAAAGGAACCCGCAGATGTCGACCAGGAAACCCAGGGACAGAGGGCGAGGACAGACTCGGCGGCCACGTCGAGGGGCGCCAGGGACTCAGGCGGCAGGGGCAGCAGCCCCTCTTCGAGCTCCTCCGACGGGCCTGTGACGGTCGCTGCGGCGATCGGCGTCAACCTCACCGACTCGACAGCAAGAGCAAATATTCCAGATGGTCTGACCATTACTGCGGGTGGTGCCTTTTCCCTGTCCACCTCCAATGAGAGCAGCGCCTATGCCCTGGCCGACGGGAGCGCCACCAAGGGGGATATCGGGATCGGCGCAGCCGTTGCAGTGAACAAGGCGGACATCATCAACGAGGCTTCTATCGGCGACGCCACGGTGATTGCCGAGGGCATTTCCCTCCGGGCCCAAGAGACGGCGACGGCCTTGGAATTCCACTCGTCGACAAGTGTGGACGACGACAGCAGGGACTTCACTTTCAACCCAACCATTGCCGTGGACACGGCTTTCGAAAACATATTGATCGGGGGCGACCATGGCCTCGAGACAGGCGACATGGTCGTCTACAAGAAGGGGGCCGAGGCAGACAAGGTCGTCGGCGGACTCTCGGATGGGACCGTCTATTACGTGATTGCGAGCGGCGGTCCTACAGTGAAGCTCGCCTCCTCCTTGGAGAACGCAAAGGCCGGCCAGGCCATTGATCTTGATCTGAAGATTGGTGAGGATGACGCGACGACGGGGACTGCCCATAAGCTGACCCAGTTCGATGAGACGATCCTCGTAGGCGAGGACCACGGGCTCAAGACCGGCGACCTGGTGATTTATCGGAAGGGTGACGGCGACGCCGTGGGCGGGCTCACCGACGGCGAGGTCTACTACGTCATCCTCGAGGACGCCGAACCCACCAGGGTGAGGCTCGCCAAATCCACGGCCGACGCTTCAGCGGCAAAGGCCGTTGACCTGACAAAAGCGGAGCCGGGATCTTCCCACTGGTTGATACGGCCGAGCGTGTACATGGCCGAGGCCACTTCCGGGGCTGGCGGAAAAGATGTAGGTGTTGCGGGCTCTCTGGGGCTCAATATCCTCAACAAGTGGAGCACCGCTGCCGTCAAGACAGGAGCCGTGGTCGATGCGGACGGCACTGACGGCGACACGGCCGGGGGCGATGTGTTTCTCAGCGCAGAGAGCGCCTCCGTAAGTGTGGCCGTTGCCAACTCCACGATCACCGGGAAGGCCGACGTGGGAGTGGGCTTGTCCGTGGGTCTCAACCTCGTGGACGGGGCCACCAGGGCCGAGATCGAGGACACCGCCGTGCTCAGCCACGGCCGGGACCTCACTCTTACCGCGACGACCTCCCCCACGGTGAGAACAAGGGCCGAGGCAGGCGCCTCGGGCCAGGATGTCTCCATAGGCGGTGCGGTGGCCATCACCCTCGCTGACTCGCTCACGAAGGCGCGGATAGGGCTTGGCGGGGCGACCACCACAAGCGGTGAACTCACCATGAACGCCGCAGAGCTGAACGGCACCACCTTCACGACGGCCGATGGCGAGGTGGCGGGCAAAGACGTGGGTGTTGGAGCTGCGGTTGCCCTTGCCCTCACGAGCGACGAGGCTTTCACCACCACGGAGCGCGCCCTTACCATCGGCTCGGGCTGGTCCCACATTGAGGCAACAACGGTTGCCAGGGTGGAGACAAACGCCAAAGCAAGCGCCAAAGGGGTCAAGCAGGAGAGCAGCGGAGGGAGCAGCACGGCCAATGAGCAGAAGGACGAGCAAAGGACCTATGCCAAGAACACCGCCGCCGCCCCGTCCTCAGGCAGCGAACCGGGCTCCGGCAGCCACGCTGGCCGGGGAGAGGACGCCGGAGACACCAGCGATGCAAGCACCAGCGACGGCGCCGTAAGCGTTGCCGCGGCTATCGCCATCAACATCTCCGACATTACTGCTGAAGCTGCCGTGAAGAGCAATCTCACCGTTGCGGGCAACCTCGATATCCACTCGCGCGCAAATGGCGACATCATGACCAAGGCCGACGGCAGAGCTGTTGACCCCACGAACACCGACGTGGGGGTGGGGGTAGCCGTCTCGATCAATCTGGCCGACCTCCGGAACAAAGCCTATATCGACCAGGACATTACGGTAAATACGCAGGGACTGCGGCTGATCGCCGACATGGCAGTGCGCGACGGCGAGGCTGAGCCTCAAACGCACACGTTCAAGGCCGAATCCGTGTCAGGCGCCGGTGCGGCAGACGTCGGTATCGCAGGTTCAGTGGCGGTGAACCTCGTCGACAACTTCACCTCGGCCGAGATCCGCTCCGGGGCAACTGTAGGCATAGACCGTTTCAATTTCACCGTGCAAGCAGCGTCCAATACGGAAAGCATCACCACGGCGAAACCCGTGAGCGGTGGAGCCGAGGGCGATGTGGGAGTGGGAGCATCCGTCGCCGTGGCGGTCATCGACAACAGCACCATTGCCGAAGTGGAGGATACCGCCCGCCTGATCGGGTACAACGGCGGCAACCCGTCGAACGTGACAATCACGGCAGATGGAACCTATACCGTCACAACAGGCGCCGAAAACGGGGCCAAGGGGGACGACGTCGCAGTGGGCGCGAGCGTGGCGGTCGCGGTCATCGACAACATCACCAGGGCGCGCATCGGCACTGCCGCTGGCGAAGCCGTGCGGTATATGGGAGACACGGAGATCGTGGCAACCCACCGGAGCACGACGCTCACCAAAGCCGATGCCGAGGCGGCCGGTGACGTGGCGGTGGGAGTGTCCGTAGGCGTCACAGTGGTCGACGAGACGACCACGGCACAGCTTGCGAGAAGCTTTGGCTACGAGGGCGACACCAACGGCGCTGTCACGGTCATGGCGGACTCCGTGGTGAAAAGCACAATCGAGACAAAAGCATCTGCAGGGGGAGCGGAGAAGGAAGGGGACAAGAGTGGTACGGGCAAGGGCAGGACGACCGACGAGGAATCCGGGGCTCAGGTCAACTCCAATCCCAATGTGACCCGCGAGGAGGGCGAACAGGATATGCCCAGCGCCAGCTCCGAGACATCGAACGCGAGCAGCACCTCGTCAACCGAGTCGGGCAGCGGATCATCCGACGTGGGTGTGGCGGCAGCGGTCTCGGTCAATGTGGTGAAGGTCCACAACACGGCCTCTGTAACGGATGGTGCGGATATTTCTGCAGACGGCAGCGCCAATATCATTGCCAAGGCGGAGATAGATGCCACGGCCAAGGCCACGGGGTATGCCGTGAGCCTGGAGAGCGAGTCGGACAATGTGGCCGCCGCCGTGGGGTTCAATTACGTCCATGCCGAGAACACGGCGATTGTGGGTGAAAATTCCGGCCTGAGGGGCTTTGACATAAATGTCCAGGCCCTTACCCCCGACGACGCCACGAACGACTTCTTGGTCTGGGGCGCTTCCGGTGCAGGCGGCCAGGGGGACGTGGCCGTGGCAGGCTCGGTGGCCATCAACATCGTCAAGTTCCGCACCGAGGCCTCAACCCCCAGGAGTGCGGATGTCCGCGCCGAAAACGACATCACCCTACAGGCGGAGAATGACCTGCGCATCCAGACCCTTGCGGTGGGCGCGGCCTTCAGTCTGGGCGATGACGCGGCTGTGGGCGCGTCCGTGGCCGTGGCCGTGGTGGACGGGATCAATGCTGACGGCGACGACGAAACGGACGATCCCATGACGCTCGCGTACATGGGAGGGAGCGCACATGCAGCAGGTGATATCCTGGTGAGCGCAGAGACCGACTTCGGACCCTATCTCTTTCAGTACGAGATACTCGGATATGACATCGACTTCGACGTCACTGCTATGGCCATCTCGGGCGCCGCCACCACCGGCGATGCCGGGATCGGCGCCGCGGTCATCGTCAATGTCTTCGACCTCGATACGGTTGCCCATACCGGCGATGATGCAATGATCAATGACAGCCTCTTTGAAGGCGACCGGGGCACGTCTGTCACGGTGAGCGCGGTGAACACCACCAGGATGCGGAACTATGCAGGCTCCTTAGGTGTCGCCACCGGGTCGGCAGGCATCGGTGTGGGAATCGATGTGACGGTCCTGCACAAGGATACGTATGCATATATCGGGAGCGAGTCGAGAGTCGAGTCCGACGGGAACATCTCCGTCACCGTCGATTCAAGCGAGGACGTCCGGTCCATCGTGGCCAATGCCGGTGCCGCCGAAGATGTGGGAATCGGTGCATCCCTGTCCGTGCAGGTCTACACCACGAACACCGCGGCCTATGTGAAAGACTCCCAGGAAGGATCTCCGGGTTGGATCGAAGCCGGCGGGGATGTGACCTTCTCCGCCCAAGGGACCCTGGAAGCCCTCCTCATCGGAGGCGCCCTCGGTGCGGCGAGTGAGGTGGGTGTGGGCGCGGCCAACACGACCATGGTCCACCACGATTCAGTGAAGGCCTATGTCGGCGACAGAACGAACGTCTACACAAAAGGGGCAGTCGGCCTTACTGTCACCGCAACCTCTTGGGAAGAGCTGATGACCATCTCCGCAGCAGGCGGGTTTGCAGAGACCGTGGGCATAGCAGGAACTGCCGTGGTGTCCATTCTTGAAGAGACGACGCTTGCTTTCATCGGACGGGAGGCAACAGTCACTGCCCAGGAGGAAACAGACGCGAATCCGGGCATCGTCGTCGGGGCGGAAGACGCCTCTACCATAGTGGCGGTGTCCGGCAATCTAGCGGCTGCAGGGACTGCAGCAGTTGGAGTGGGCGCCGATGTGGGGTTGATTACGAAGAACACCCAGGCATGGATCGATTCAGGGGTGATTGCCCATGCGGATGGCGACATTGTTGTCAAGGCCCATTCGAGTGAGGATATTACGTCGGTAGCCGCAGGCTTAGCGGCCAGCGGCACGGTGAGCGTAGGTCTCGACGCCTCTGTACACACGCTGGATATCACGACCAGGGCATTCATCGGCGATGACCCGTGGGACAATGTTGACACCGACCCTGAGACCCTGTCTGCCGGGGCCGGTCATGTCCACGCCCAGGGGGACATCCTCGTGGAGGCTACGGAAACCACCGAGGCCGACAAGGTTGTGGGTGTCCTTGCCGTGTCGGGTACGGTCGGCATCGGCGCTGCAGGGGCGGTGACCATAGCGGAAAAGACCACCGAGGCCTTTATCGGCGAGGGGGCATGGGTGATTGCCGAGGGCCGGAACACCGATGCAAAAACTGTGGTGAACGGTCAGTTCACGGCAGGCATCGACAGTTCGCCCGAGTATTTCAACCCCAACGACGCAAACGGGGAAGCCGGCATCCAGGCCTCGAGCATCACCAGTGAAGACCAGGACATCAACGCGCTCAAGGCCCAGGGTGATATCAAGACCCCTGAACTGGACCCCATGGATGCCAAAGGGGATGGCGGCACCGATGTAAGAGGCGATTCCTTGGTGCGGACCATTGCTGCTGGTACACAGTCCAATTTTCACGGCCTTGCGGTAGGCGCGGTAAACCGGGACAATGTCAGGGCCTTTACCGTGGCCCTTGGCGGAGGCACCGTGGGCGTGGCCGTCTCTGCAACCGTCAATGTCATCGATACGGCGACAAACGCCTATATTGGGACGAACGCCCGGGTCAATGACGGCGCAGAAGACCCCGGCTCCTCCCAGTCGGTTCTTGTGGCCGCAGGGAACGACTTCCAGCATCTGGCCGTTGCGGGGTCTCTCGGCGTTGGTGTGGTGGGGGTAGCCGCAGGAGTTGACGTCACTATCCTGGATCAATCCATTAAGGCCGATATACGATCCGGCGCCCTGGTCACTGCAGAGGATGATGTATCGGTCCAGGCCCATGCCAGGGAAGATATCATGCTCGTAGGTGCGGGCATTGCCTTCGGTCTGGTCGGCGTGGGAGGGGCAGTCAATGTTCTCTCCGTGGACAGCGCTGCACAGGCCTCTATGGCAGGCTCCATCGGTGCCGGGGGGGATGCCCTGGTCTACGCCACGGACGATACATCCATCGACGTCATCTCCGGCTCCGTTGCCGGAGGGCTTGCCGGCGTGGGCGCTTCGGTCGGCGTCGTGACCGTAGATAAAACGACCGAGGCTTATATCGATGACGGCGCATCAGTGGACGCCCTCGGCACAGGGACGGGCCTTGACGGTGTTCTGGACGGTACCACATCCGGGGAGGACAACACCTTCGGGACCGATATCTATCATGGCGTGGTGGTCCAGGCCCAGTCCTCCGAAGACCTCTTCCATCTTGCTGCCGCCGCAGGAGTCGGTTTTGTGGGTGTTTCGGGTGCTGTAGATGTCTCGATCCTAAGCTCAACGACCAATGCCTATATCGGCAATGCACGGATCAACCAGGCAGACCCGGACAGCGACGGAACCATCAACGAAGGGGCTGATGCCCGGCAAAGCGTGATCGTGAACGCCTCCAACAGGGTGTCGGCCTGGACCTTCGCGGGTGCTGTGGGCGCCGGCGCCGGCGCCCTGGCCGGAGCTGTGGACGTGGGGAGCATCAATAACAATGTAAGCGCCAGCATCCAGATGGGCGCTTCGGTCATGGCTGCGAAGGATGTCTTGGTCAATGCCATGGCCGACAAGGACATCGAGACCTACACCATCAGCGGCGCAGCCGGTGTCGTCGGTATTGCCGGAGCTGTTTCCGTGTGGTCCATCGGTGAGGGGATTGAAAAGAATTATTCCGACAACTCCGGTCGTACCGACAACGCGACGCAGGATGATGGAGGTGCCTCAGCGGACGCCGATGCAGCGAGTCAGTCAGAGGTTGGCACGGGCTATCTCATGGGCAGCCTCAATGACAACAGCGGCCAGCCGGGCCGGGCACGCACCATCACCTCCGGTGCTGCGGCAACCATCAATGGTGAAGCCGGTTACAAGCAGACGACCATCAACAGCAGGATAAGCACCAAGCCGGCAACGAGGGGCACGGAGGCTTACATAGAAAGCGGCACCACGGTGACCGCAGGAGAGGATATCCAGGTCCAGGCCAACGAGCACGCTGTCTTCACCCAGTTGGTAGGAGGGGTGGGAGCGGGTCTTGTGGGTGTCGGTGCGGGGATCAGCGTGACCAGTCTCCACCTGAACACGAGCGCCCACGCCGGAGGCGTGCTGACGGCAGGCGGGGATATCACGGTCAAAGAGATCCTGAACGAGAATGTGGATGTCACGGGCTTTGCCGGGGCTGGAGGATTCGTGGGCCTCGGTGCGTCGGTCGTCGTGGTCAAGGACACTGCGGTGCAGGAGGCGTATATCGCCGACAGTTCCCAGATCATCAGCGCCGATGCCGTTACCGTGTCCACGGACAGCACCCGGGTCATTGATGTGCAGACAGGCAACGTCCTGGCCGGGGCAGCGGTCGCAGGCGCGTCCTTTGCCAAGGTGGCCATCGGCAATGATACGGCCACTGACAACCGGGCCTACGTGGGGGCAGGGACCCAGATAGGACAGTCTGCAGCCGGAACGGTGGGCAGCCTCTCCATAAGCTCCAGCGAAGACATCCTGGCCCAGGCCACTGTTTCATCCCTGGCCGGAGGTGTTTTTGCCGGGACTTACAACTTTGCCATTATCCAGTCCAAGCCCGATATGAGGGCCGAGATCGGCGCAAACGCGCGGATCACCGTGTCCGGCGATGTGTCGGTCAGCAATGCGGCCACAGACAGGGGGGATGCCGGAGTCACGGGCGTATCGGCCGGCGGCCTCACGATCGGGACCTCCCTGGCCACGGCGAGCCTCCGTCCGGTAATGGACACGGTGGTCAGGCCGGCCTATCTGAATGCCGGAGGCAATATCACCGTTGAGACCCGCCATAACCATGACGGTATCCAGGCCCTTGACAACAAGGGCGCCTATGCAACCACCAATTCCTCGGCAGGCGCGGCACTGGCCGGAAACGGGGCGGCTTCCCTTGCTGTAGAAACGGCGGACATGGAGAGCACCGTAGGCGCGAGCGGCAGCACCATTGCTGCCGGGGGCAGCCTCACCGTGGAAACCGTCGCAGGCCATAAGGCCCAAGCAAAGGCAGAGGGCATCACCGTCGGTCTCGCGGGCATGGGCATCGTGGTCTCCGACGCCATTACGGGCGGCACGTACACGAACATCGCCACCAATACTTTTACCGCAGACCCGCTGTCCGCATCCATTGTGACCGGCACCACGGTCACGGCGGCCAACGTGCGCGTCAACGCCTCCGGTATTGAAAAGGCCAGGAGCACCACGTCTGCACCGGGTGCCGGTATC
>JBFYWS010000203.1:0-3739 GCA_041310935.1 Desulfobacteraceae bacterium
CGGTGTATTTCATGGTCCTCATCCAAAACAGTCCTCGAAAGCCACTGCAGGTAGTCCATCGGTACAGCCTCCATGCCACTTCCCTGGTGCTTACCGAACGGCATTTTTCTATGCAATATCGCCTTACCTGAAATCTCGATCATTTGCTCGAGGGCATGGTCCCTCCCCAAACTCCTCAGCGGCTTTCTCATGGATTCGCCTGACTTACTTTCTTCCTTGCCTGCAAGGAACTGCACTGGTTGCGGTTAGGTTGCATGGAGAGGCTGTTTAAACGCAACTTTGATAATCTCTGTCCTTATGATTTCAATATGTTATAGTTTTTGGTAAAATTACGAATCCGTAGGTCGCAAGTTCGAATCTTGCCGGGCGCACCAATTAAATCAAGGGGTTGCAGCTATGGTGCTGTGGCCCCTTTTTCTTTACATCGGGATCTGCCCCACTATAGCCCCACCAAATTTTCGGGCCTGGATCCCCACCAGGGTTGGCAACGACTGATTTTTTGATCGCCCACCCCGGAGCTTCGCATGCAGGCCGAAACCCAAAAGCTCCTTTCTTGGGACCACCCCGGGGGGTACCCCCCCCGTACCCCCCTCTTAGGCAAGACGGCCCGACCAATGTAACAAGGTTCGACTCCAGCCGCCTCCACCATTATTTGAAAAAAAAGTTCAACGATTAAAGTGGATTACCTGAGCGAGGTGGTCCCCTTCGTCGTTCTGTGGTAAATTTGGGGTAACTCGAACCAGGTCCCTATGGAACTTTTCCGCAAACGCGCTGCCGTCGGCATGGGTCAGGTTCGGGATGAAGCGGTAGTAGCGCTCCTGACCTCATCATGACAAACCTCTGTACCGCCGCACATTGATTGCCTTCCATTTGAGGAGCGGCTGGTTTTGGATGCGTGCCTGCAAGGTTGTATCAGAAGTCAAAATCGTCGAGTCGATTTCCCCATGGTCGAGCAGCAAGTCCAGGAATTCGCGTTCAGCATCGGAGAAAGGCAGGACCGCGGATAGATCTTTGCGGCATTCCTTTACAAGACGTGCTCCGTATTCAGTTGATTCCACTTGGAGCTCAGGCCAATTGACGCGCAGAGTGGGTATCAACTGCCTCGCCAATTCAATGGCGTCAAAGTCCACATCGTCCGCAGAAACCGTCCTCCAATCTTTCCTGTTCATCGCGCCGTAGACCACGAACCCGATGCGAAGGCAGCGGGGATCGAGGTTGTCCATTTGGAGAACCCTGTGGCCGTCGAACAGGTCCCGCGCCTGTTTGCGCGCAAATAGCGCCGCCAGTTTCCCTGCCGCCAGTTCATGGTGATCCAGCACGGAAATCCCTGTGGCCCGCCAAGCACCGACGGAATGAGAGTCCCGGGTCGTCACCGGCCACAGCGGGAGACGGAACATGAAATTGATGTCCACTTCGAGGTTGCCGCTCCGGTCGTGGGCGTTTTGATACCGCAGGGACCACTTGCCGCCGGCGTGTTCTTCCGGCATTCGCCTGACGGTGAAACCCTCCCGGGCAAAGACTGCTTGAATGGCCTGTTCGACCTTTGGACGCTCGGCGAGCATGCCATCGCGATCTTCGGCTCCCACATAATTCAGATCGATGTCGACGGAGAGCCGGGGCACATCGAAAACGAAGAGATTCAAGGCCGTGCCGCCCTTGAGTACCAGTTTCTCCTTGAGGAATGGGTGACTCCGCAAGGCGTCCAACAGTCCCAACAAATGGGCGACCTTTTCGAGCACATCCGGTCTGAAGCCCGTCGCCTCTGCTTCGGCTGCCAGCTTCTCAGGGGAGATTTTCATGGTACCTCCCCCCAGGCCCGTTCGAGGACTGCCCTCGGAACCACCAGGTTCCATTCCGACACGAGTCGACCGGATTTTCGCCTGGAACGGTCCAAGTAATGAGGCTGTCGGGGGCGCATATCGTAAAGCCCCTTGAGGTGACGGTCTTCCACCATCAACGGTTCGCGATGCTGTTCCAGGAAGAACCCTACCTTCGCTCCGGTGGTCGCATTTCCGAGCAGGAGCGCATACTCCACGACCTTGTCGAGGTCGAAAAACTCGACGGACTCCAGCGACCGCCAGATTTCCTCCCAGCTTCCTGAGAGGTCCGGGCGATCCAGCACATCGACCAGGGTCCGTTCCAAGGTCGCAACCCTTAATGCCTGACCGGAGCGTTCCGCGGTTGAAACGGCGAAATGCGCTTTCCCAGCGCGGACAAGAGCGAGTGGAAACTTCGTCCCTCGGAAGACATGGGAGCGGAATATTAGAGGTCCAGGCGGGCGGGATGCCGAGTAGGTGAAACGTATATGAACCGAGTAAGCATTTCCGTGGAACTCCAATGCGGTGTGGTGCGACAATACGGCATCCGGCGTCAACTTCGCGGCGACTAGGAAGGGGTCGACCGGATATGAATCGGAGTCGGCTCCCGGCGGGATGACGGCATACAGCCCGCGCCGTATCCGAAGAACCCGTCCGGCCTTCTGGTGGTACGCCAGGAGCGCCTCTTGCGCCCGACCGCCGACTTCGCCATCGGACGACAGATGTTTGGCCAGTTCCTCCACGGTGAAGACCGGGTGCTTGCGGAAAAACTCATCATGTTTCATCGTCGGTATCCTTGACTTAGTTTCACGTTACCCATAGCAATTTTATGGGTTTTGTGTTCCATTGTCGAGCGAAAGGTTTATGTTTCTTGACGACCTCAGTCGCAACCCATCTTAAATTATGGGTTGCGCGCGTGTGCGTCAAGCACAGAACCCCCCCCGACGTTCCTTCCCCGTCTCCGGTAGATAAACCCCAGGGGAGGGCTTTCCCTGCCACACGGCGCGAATGTCGCGCCCACGAGGGCAAGAAACCGCGAGGACGGAAATACGGGCTAACCCGACAACCCGGCATCCGGATCGGGCACTCAGACACCGCCGGTGCAGCGGCAGGTCTGGTGCTCCTCCCACTTGCCGCCGCTGCAATTACAGCAAGCCGGTGAGCGACGACCTCATCGCCCAGATCGAGCGCCGCCGTCCCAGGACCAGGGACCAGCTCAACCGCATCTGGTACGGTTACCACAACCGGCAGCCCCCGGCACTACGACAGCACATGCTGCCACGGGGTGAACCTGCACAACGTCTGATACCGTGGAACGGTCGAGTTCCGCTGGTTCGAGGGAACCCTCCATGCAGTCAAGGTGAAAGCCTACATCCAACTGTTTCCGGCCGTGGCGGCCAAGGCGTTGAACGGCCGCGCGGCATCGAGCCGCAAGCGATCATTCGACCCGCAAAGCGCCCGGTACGAGTTCCGGGTCTCCCGCACACCGGGATCTGTGCGGGGGGTGCTGGGTAACCGGTATTCCTACCGCGACAGGGGATACATACCGGTGGGTCAGCGCCCGGCGGGGCGCAAGCGCCTTGTCGCGTTTCTCGCGGTTATGGTTGCATTGCTGTCCCTGGCGGCCGCCTGGCGCTGGACCCCGCTGCAGGACTGGCTCTCACCGCAGCGGGCGGCCGATTTCATCACGCGCTTTTCCTCACCGGGCGGGCGTGCGCTGGTGGCCGTCGCGGGGGTGGGCTGGCAAGCGTCCTGAGGGTGCCGCTGAACTTCCTGGCCGTTGTCGGCGGGATCATTTTCCCCCCGGCAGCCTGCTGGGGATGACCTCCGGGCAGGGCGCGATCACGGTCTTTTCGGGCACCCTCTGGGCTGCGGTCACCGAGCCGAGCTGGGAAAACCTGGCCATCGCCGCGGAGGCGGGG
>JBFYWS010000559.1:0-3575 GCA_041310935.1 Desulfobacteraceae bacterium
CCAGCGAGACAATTTTCATAAAGCCTTTTTCGCGCAGCTCGCGAGCTACCGGGCCAAAGATGCGGGTCCCTTTCGGGTTGTGGCCATCCTGGTCTAGAATCACTGCGGCATTGTCATCAAAACGAATGGTCGAGCCGTCATCACGCCGCCATTCTTTGGCACAGCGGACGATCACCGCTTTAACGATTTCGCTTTTTTTGACCGCGCCCTGCGGTGAAGCAGACTTCACCGTGGCCACTACCACATCACCCACCCGGCCGTAACGGCGGGTAGATCCACCCATGACGTGGATTACCAACAGCTCACGCGCGCCGGTATTATCGGCAACTTTCAAACGCGTTTCTTGCTGAATCATGGTTGCGCCTCCACCAGGGTATCCCCGGCGGCGATATCATGCCGCAGAATTGCTTCCACCACCCAGCGTTTATGGCGCGAGATCGGTTGGCTTTCAACAATCCGTACTTGATCGCCAAGTTTGCAGCCGAGCTCATCGTGAGCCATAACATGCTTGCGGATGTGAACGACTTTCTTGTACAGCCGGTGCCGGTAGGTGCGCGAGATTTCAACCACTACCGTCTTGTCCATTTTGTTGCTGGTCACAACACCAGTCAATCGTCGCCGGTTATTCATGCTTCACCTTCCGTAGTAACCGTGCGCTCATTCAGAAACGTCATAAGCCGGGCGATCTGGCGGCGGGTAATACGCAGTCGCGTAAAGTCCGTCAACTCACCCGTGGACATCTGAAAACGGAGTTTCATGAGCTCCTCACGGGTATCATTCAGTTCTTTCTCCAGCTGATCGGTAGTCAGGGAGCGCAGGTCTTTCTCTTTCTTAGCCATTATTCGCCTCCTGACACGTCGTGACGAGCCACGATTTTTGTCTTGATAGCCAGTTTATACTGGGCCAGGCGCAGAGCCTCGCGGGAAATTTCATCGGGCAAACCGCCGCCGACTTCAAACATAATCCTGCCAGGACGGACGACCGCCACCCAATATTCTACGTTGCCCTTCCCTTTACCCATACGGGTTTCGGCCGGCTTGCGCGTGACCGGTTTATCGGGGAAGATACGGATCCAGAATTTACCTCTCCGGCGCATGGCGCGAACGATGGCCCGGCGAGCGGCTTCGATCTGGCGGGCAGTGACCCAGCCCGGCTCTACGGCCTTCAGGCCGAAATCGCCGAACAGGACATCCGCGCCACGGTAAGCTTTGCCTTTCATCCGGCCGCGCATTTGCTTGCGCCACTTAACACGCTTTGGCATTAACATAATGACAACCTCGTTCCAGTCCTATTCACTGACATACACGCCTTCAGTAGACTCAACTTTCTCTTCCACTTCGGGCAGGCTATCGCCTTTATAAATCCACACCTTCACGCCAATCTTGCCATAAGTCGTGCCTGCTTCTGCCTTGGAAAAATCAATAATGGCACGCAGGGTCTGGCGGGGTACGCGGCCTTCGCGCATGTTCACGGTGCGGGCCATTTCAGCGCCACTCAAACGACCAGATACTTCCAGACGGATGCCTTCTCCGCCCTGGCGCATGGCCTGCTGGATGGCACGCTTCATCGCCCTCTGGTAGCTGATGCGTCTTTCGAGCTGCTCGGCAATGTTGCGGGCAACCAGGTAAGCGTCGAGATCCGGCGATTTAATCTCCTTGATCTCCAGGTCGACCTTTTTCCCTACTGCAGCTTCCAAAGACTGGCGGATTTTCTTGACGGTATCGCCCTTCTTGCCAATCAGGATGCCTGGCTTGGCGGTGTGCACAATCACCTTGACCTTACCCGGGAAACGCTCGATCTCAACCAGTGAGACGCCCGCGCGGGGCGCTTCGTTGCGAACCAGCTCACGCAGGGCAAAATCCTGGTGCAGATTGTTCACATACTCGGAGCCTTCGGCATACCAACGGCCTTCCCAGGTGCGGTTAATTTTCAGGCGGAAACCTACGGGGTTAACTTTGCGGCCCATATTCTCTCCTTATTTCGTTTCCCGCTCGCGCAGGATGACAGTGATATGCGCAGACCGGCGCAACCAGGGCTTGAACCGCCCGCGAGCGCCAAACCGGCGCCATTTGCGTGTCGGGGCCTCGTCAGCGAAAATGCGGTAGACGTACATATCGTCGCGGCTGACGCCGAAGTTCTCCTCACCGTTGGCCATGGCGGAAGCCACTACCTTGGATACGGGGAGAGCGGCCCGGTTAGGCGTAAATTTCAACGCGGTCAGTGCTTCGACAACGTCTTTGCCTCGCACGGTATCTGCCACCAGGCGAACCTTCTGCGCCGAAATCGGGATGAATCGGGCTTCTGCACGAATTTCTGTAGACATCTCGGCCTAGCCTCTCTTCGTCTTCTTTTCGGCTACATGGCCACGGAACATGCGGGTTGGAGCAAATTCACCCAGCCGGTGCCCGACCATATTCTCGGTGATGTAAATCGGCACATGGCGCTTGCCATCATGCACAGCCAGCGTGTGACCAACCATCTGAGGGTAGATCGTGCTGTCCCGGCTCCAGGTCCGGATCACCTTTTTGTCGCCACGGTCATTCATGGCTTCGATTTTCTTAAGCAGTTTCGGGTCGATAAACGGACCCTTTTTTAAAGATCGTCCCATTGCTCACTCTCCAACTACTACCGCCGCTTCTTCCCACGCCGGCGAACAATATACTGGTCTGTTTTCTTGTTGCGACGGGTCTTGTAACCCAACGTGGGCTTGCCCCACGGGCTCTTAGGCCCGGGCATACCAATGGGCTGCCGTCCTTCGCCACCGCCGTGAGGATGGTCCCGCGGGGACATGGCAGTACCGCGCACCGTTGGGCGGATGCCCAAGTGGCGCTTGCGACCAGCCTTGCCCAGCTTGATGTTGCTGTGCTCCACATTGCCGACCTGGCCGATTGTGGCATAGCAGTTCTGACGCACCAGACGCACCTCGCCAGATGGCAGGCGTACCTGGGCATAATCACCTTCTTTGGCCAGCAATTGAGCTGCCCCACCGGCAGCGCGCACCAGCTGGCCGCCTTTGCCTTCTTTCAGCTCGATATTGTGCACCAGGGTGCCAACCGGGATATTGGAGATCGGCAGGCTGTTCCCCGGGCGAACTTCGGCGGATGGGCCGGATACTACGGTGTCGTTGACCCGCAGGTCCAGCGGCGCAATGATGTAGCGTTTTTCACCATCGGCGTAAAACAACAGCGCCAGGCGCGCCGTGCGGTTCGGGTCATACTCGATCGCCGCCACACGAGCCGGGATGTTGAGCTTATCGCGCTTGTAATCGACAATTCGGATGTGACGCCGGTGTCCACCACCACGATGGCGGACCGTTACACGACCGTAGGAGTTGCGCCCGCCGCTCTTGCGCAGCGGCACGAGCAGAGCACGCTCCGGGGTGTCCTTGGTGATTTCCTCAAATGAGTAGCCGGTCATCCCGCGGGTACCGGGTGTAATCGGCTTGTACTTTTTTACTGCCATTATTTCACTCCTTCGAACACAGAAATCGTATCTTCGGGAGCCAGGGTAACGATGGCTTTTTTATAGCCGCTGCGCCGGATCATCAACCGGCGGCTGCGAGCCCGGCGAGTGCG